>JANMZU010000158.1:0-2939 GCA_031383585.1 Betaproteobacteria bacterium | reverse complement strand
ATCGGCGACTCAAGCACCAGCGAGACCGGATCGAAATCGAGCACCGGGTCGTAGGGCAGCTTGTTGAACAGCGAAGGGTTGATGACCACCGCGCCGATGTGCGTGAAGATGAAGCGGTGGCCATCGGGTGAAGCGCGGCGCATGTGCTCCATCGCGATGATGCCGCCGGCGCCCGTCATGTTCTCGACCACGATCGACTGGCCGAGCGACATGCCGATGTGCGCGAAGAGTTCGCGCGCTCGGGTGTCAGGGCCGCTGCCTGCAGGGCCGGTCGAGACCACTGTGATGGGCCGCGAGGGCCAGCGTTCCGCGCCAGCCACCTGACCCGACGCCAGGCCGGCGAGGGCCAGGGAAGCCGCCATGAACGATCGGCGCGCCACTTGCGCGTCGCTTGAAGGGCCTTGCCGCGGGGTGTTCATGATCGGGTTTCCAGCTTCGGCGGTCGAAGCGCGGAGAGAGGTTGAGGGTCAGGCGATGTGGGCGCCAGAGGCACCGGGGTCAGGCGTCCAATTTTTCATTTCGGCTGGAAGACCGGACGCAAAACTGTTCGTTTTGCGCACACAGTGATTGACTTCATTGGCCTTGATTCGCTGCGCCACTTCGGATGCGCGGCTGGGTCAAGCGTCGCGCTTGAGATGGGTGAATTGCCTGAGCAACGGTAGCCCTTGCCAGGCGCGCGCGCATCCGTCAGAAGTGCCACATCGCTCGTACCAGTGGCCCGTACGAAGGTGGGATGCGCTGGGCGCCTGAATCTGAGCAAGCGTGCGGGTGCAGCTTGAAGTGCGGCCCGCCGTTGGCTGTCCGCTCGCCTCGCGCAGTGATCAGGTCTGCGTCTGCAGCAGACATGTTTGCCTTTGCCTTTGCCTTTGCCTTTGCGTCATGCGCTTCGAAGTCTGCCGTTGTCGTTCTACTTGAGATCGGCCGCGCTCACCCCACCCCGCAAGGCTGACACCGAATGATGCTCAGGCCATGACGCTGGCAGCGGACGCTGAGATCCCCAGAATGCAAGTACTCGACTGATGCGGCCGTCTTGCGCAAGCTCCACAACGCTGTGGCCACTGGCGAGGACTGAGTCGTCCACGCCGACGATGGCGTTCGCAAAGTGGCCTGCATTTTTTGAAGCAGACGATTCCACTCGCCAAAACAAGCCGGCAGTTTGGCCAGTTCTTATGAAAGCCCTCGATCTTTTCTGATATTTCTGCGTAGCCCGTGAAGACGCGCTTTGGACCCCAAACTTCCGCGTTTGTGGTCAAGCCCTGTTCAAGCAAATCCAGTCTTCGCGCCGCGTCGTGCTCGACGAACGCATCGAGGTAGGGGTTGAGTGGACGGAAGAATTCGGAAGCTTCCATGGTGGACTACCAGGCGTGCGATATGTGCAGATCAACGTTCGAATTGAGCCGTTGTGGGTCTGCTCGAATGCGTGGTTCAAGCGCGATCTATTTTTATTCGTTAGGCCCCACTGCACTGAACGCCTTGTCACGTCTCGACTTGCTCGTTCAACTGATGAAGCATCAGACTGGTCAACGTACTCTAGCGATCAACCCGCGGCCAAGACAATGTTCCAGATGGCGGCAAGCGCGTTTGACTCCTGTGCGCCGGTCGGTGAGGTATATCGAGCAATCAGCCCTTCCTTGCGGGAAGAATCCTGAAGCAGTTTGTCCTTGTCGTTCAATGCTTCACCTTCAAAGTACATTTGAGTGACGAGTCGGCTGCCTCGACCCTTCACATCGAAATGGATGTGCGGAGGTCGCATCCAATCGGGAGTCGCCGGGTAGGCGCCTGGCTTCACGGTCTTGATGCGGTAGCTACCGTCGGCTCCAGTTTTAATCCGCGTGAATCCTTGGAAATTGGGGTCGACCGGCTCCGGGTTGCGGTCGGCGGGGTGGTCGTAGCGTCCAGCAGCATTGGCTTGCCAGATTTCCAGTTCAGCATCGATGATTGGCTCGCCACGAACGTTGGTTACGCGGCCGCTGAGGTAGAAGATCTTGCCGACAGCGCGGGTGTCTCTGCCGGCAATGATGGTGAGGTCAGCATCCTCATCGGTGGGACGGCGTACGGGGTAGAACGGTCCAAGAATTTGTCCATTTGTCGGCCGAGCGAGGGGCTGCTGCCCGAAGGCCGGTGTCATCCCGGCGGTCAGACCCGTCCCGGCGATGACGGTTGCTGCGGTCAGGATTCTCCGGCGCGTCAAGCCGGTGTCCGGAGGTGTAGCCACGAAATCAGAATGCTGGTGAGATTCTTGAATCTGCGGGGTAGGTGTGAGCATGTTGGGCGCCTGGTAAGTGACTTCAGCGGTGGGGTGGGAAGGGTGTTCTCGTTCCTTGGCCGGGTCAATCTCTGCGGAACGGGTTGTGTATTCGTATGCTTGCCCCGCAGCGGTTGGCGTTTTGTGAGGCCTAACGCTCGATCTAAGCGGTCGATAACGGCTGGAGCGAGGAGTGGGGGCGTCAGTCGATGGAGGCGGATCCGGCCCAGAAAAGCGGCCGCCGAACGGCGCCTCGATTTCTAGTTCGGAACGCCTTCGATTGCGTAGGAACGCCAATTGGAAGACTTGTCGCGATTCGCCTTGAGCGCGGCGTAGCCGGGTGAGGCGTCGAATGCCAGCGCGTCATCAAGGCTAGCAAACTTGATGATCGTGGTGGCCCTGGGCTGCGCCCCAGCGAGAGCAGTGCCTTTGGCCGCCCGTACGATGAAGGTACTGCCTGGGGTAGGCGGGAGGGCTCGCGCTGCGTCGGTGTAGTTCTTCCAGCCCGTTGGATCGGTGACCTCGAACTCAACAACGATGTATCCGGGAGGCTTGGTCTGGGCGTGAAGGCCGTCAACTCCGACGGCACCTATCGCAACGCCTGCCAGTGCGGCGCCTATGACTTTTAAGTTGTGCTTCATGTGTTCTCCTGCTGTGCGGTTGAAGTAACGGGCCGTCGAGCCTGTCCTTGGTG
>JANMZU010000147.1:0-1660 GCA_031383585.1 Betaproteobacteria bacterium | reverse complement strand
TTGCCGAACATCATGAAGGCGAAGAAGAAGCCACTGGATGTGATGACACCGGAAACGCTTGGCGTCGATGTCACTCCACGTCTCAAAACGCTCAAAGTGGTGGAGCCGCCGAAGCGCAAAGGTGGTGTCATGGTGGCCGATGTCGCTGCACTCGTCGACAAGCTCAAGAACGAAGCCAAGGTGATCTGAACATGACTATTCTCGTACTCGTTGAACACGACAACCAAGCCTTGAAGCCGGGTGTGACCAACGCCGTCGCGGCCGCACAAAAAATCGGCGGCGACATTCATTTACTGGTGGCAGGTAGCGGATGTGCGGCGGCCGCTGCGGCAGCGGCGCAAGTGGCTGGTGTCGCCAAAGTATTGCTGGCCGACGCACCTCACTATGCCGGTGGCTCGCCAGAGAATCTTGCCATGCTGCTGGTCGGCATCGCCAAGGATTACTCGCATGTGCTGGCCTCGGCTTCTGCATACGGCAAGAATGTCATGCCGCGTGTGGCGGCGCTGCTGGATGTGGCACAGGTTTCCGAAATCATCAGCGTTGAATCGCCGGATACATTCGTTCGCCCGATCTACGCGGGCAACGCATTTGCCACTGTGCAATCGACAGATGCGATCAAGGTCATCACGGTGCGTGCGACAGGCTTCGATGCGGTCGCTGCGACGGGTGGCTCGGCGGTGATTGAGAGTATTGCCGCAGGCGCCGATGCAGGACAATCTCGTGTGCTCAAGCAGGAGCTGACGAAGTCCGATCGTCCGGAACTGGTCGCGGCCAAGCGCATCGTTTCAGGCGGGCGCGGGATGGGCGACGGCGAGAAATATCGCCAGGTGCTGGAGCCGCTGGCCGATAAGTTGGGTGCGGCGCTTGGCGCATCGCGCGCAGCGGTTGATGCCGGCTTCGTGCCCAACGACTATCAAGTCGGCCAAACCGGCAAGATCGTGGCACCGGAGCTCTACATTGCCGTTGGCATTTCCGGCGCAATCCAGCATCTGGCCGGGATGAAAGACAGCAAAGTCATCGTTGCGATCAACAAAGACCCCGAGGCGCCGATTTTTCAGGTGGCCGATTATGGGCTGGTGGGCGATCTCTTTACGATCGTGCCGCAGTTGACCGCCGCAATATAGCGCTTCGCAAAAACCTCTCCCGCACGAAGCGGGAAACAACTGGAGAAATGTATGTCCGATTACAACGCACCCGTGAAAGACATGAACTTCCTGCTCGAGCACGTCATCGGCCTGGAAGAGATCGCCAAATTGCCGGGCTGTGAAGAAGTCACGCCCGATCTGGTGAGCGCGATATTTGACGAAGCCGCCAAATTTTCCAAAGAGGTACTCGCACCGCTCAATCGCAGCGGTGATATGGAAGGCGCGAGGATTGCCGACCACGTTGTCACCACGCCAAAGGGCTTCAAGGATGCCTATTGGAAATACGTGGAAGGCGGCTGGAGCCAACTGGAAGCGCCGCTTGCCTTTGGCGGTCAGGACCTCCCGCATTTGGTCGCGACACCCGTGTCAGAAATGCTCGGCAGCGCGAACATGGCGTTCAAGCTATGCCCGCTGCTGACGCTGGGTGCGATTGCCGCATTGGATGAGCACGCCTCAGACGAAGTAAAGAACAAGTTCATTCCCAACATGGCCGCAGGCAAATGGACCGGCACCAT
>JANMZU010000138.1:0-2067 GCA_031383585.1 Betaproteobacteria bacterium | reverse complement strand
GTCACTCGACGCTGTTTGGGCCCGCCAAGTTCGCCTATTTGCCGCAGCATCTGCGCGAGACTGAGCTGACGGGTGGCAATGGCCTGGTAGAGATGGGACCGTTTGTCGCCATCTTGCTGGGTACCATGCTCGGCGGCGCACTTGTTGCCATTCCCGGTATGGGGCCGACCTATGTTGCCGTGGCGTCTATCGTGATCGCCGTTGTCGGTCGGATTGCGGCAGGTTTCATTCCAGCCTCGCCCGCTCCGGCGCCAGACCTCAAAATCAACTGGAACCCCATCACTGAAACCTGGGCGAACCTGAAGATCGCCAACAAGAACCGTGTGGTGTTCCTGTCGATGATCGGGATCTCATGGCTGTGGTTTTTCGGCTCCATCTTTCTGACCTCATTCACCGGGTTTGCCAAAGACGTTCTGTCAGGTAATGAACAAGTCGTCACGTTGCTTTTGGCGACGTTCTCAGTCGGTATCGGACTGGGCTCGGTGTTGTGCGAAAAAATGTCCGGGCACAGAGTTGAGATCGGCCTGGTCCCGTTTGGGGCAATCGGCATGACGGTGTTTGCAGCAGATTTGTTCTTCGCCTCGAAGGGCATGACGCCAGGCGCCGTAATTGGTGCAGGAGATTTCATCAGCGTCGGCCGCAATTGGCGGATCATGGCTGACCTTTTCCTGCTAGCCATGTTCGCAGGCTTCTACAGCGTGCCGCTCTACGCCCTGATGCAGGCGCGCACCGACAAAGAGTTCCGCGCCCGCATCATCGCCGCCAACAATATTCTCAATGCCTTGTTCATGGTGGTTGCCTCCCTGATGGCTGCGGCCCTGCTGCAGTCGGGTCTCACGTTGCCACAGTTGTATCTGGTGGTCGGCATCATGAATGCGGCGGTTGCCTTGTTCATTTTCAAGTTGGTACCCGAATTCCTGATGCGTTTCATCATCTGGATGCTGATCCACACTTTTTACCGCGTCGAGAAAGAGGGCCTGGACAATATTCCCGATGAGGGGCCGTGCGTGCTGGTGTGTAACCACGTGAGCTTTGTCGATGCCCTGGTGATTGGCGGCTGCATCCAGCGGCCGGTGCGGTTCGTGATGGACTACCGCATCTTCAAAATCCCGGTACTCAATTTTGTGTTCCGCACAGCGGGAACGATTCCGATTGCCAGTGCCAAGGAAGACCCGGTGATGCTGGAGAAAGCATACGAACGCATCGACGCATATCTGCAGGAAGGTGAAGTCGTCTGTATCTTCCCCGAAGGACGCATTACCGATAACGGCGATCTCTACCCGTTCAAAAAAGGCGTGACGCGCATCATTGAACGTACGCCGGTGCCCGTCATCCCGATGGCGCTGCGTGGCCTCTGGGGCAGCTTCTTTTCGCGCTGGGGTGGCGACGCGATGCGCTATCCGCGCGGCGTGTTCTCGCGAATCGCATTGAAAATTGATGCGCCATGGCAGCCGAATGTGGTGACGCCTGAGGGTTTGCAGGCGAAGGTGGCAGAAATTCGCGGCGACTGGAAATGAGAGAACAGGCAATCGGTCGGGACGAGATCGATCAGCTTGCAGAAGCTGGCGATTTCAACGCGGAACAGCGAGAGATTGCGCTGGTGATTGCCGGGGTCAGCCCGGACGCCGCGCAGTGGCATCTGTTTCTGGGGCGCGTGTTTCTGACCTTCGGCGTGGTCTTGCTGATCGCGGCGGTGGGCTATTTTGTGGCTTACAACTGGGATGCGATGGGACGCTTCGCAAAGTTCGCTCTGCTGGAAATCGCTGTCCTGGCTGCGGTAATTGCAGCTGCGGCCTTTGTGCCTGACGATATTCGTTCACGTACGGCGCTGCTTGCCGCTGTACTGCTGACCGGGCCACTGCTGGCGTTCATCGGCCAGACTTACCAGACCGGCGCAGATTCATACGAGCTGTTTCTAGCTTGGGCGTTGCTGGCATTGCCATGGGTGGTTGTCGCACGCTGGCGGGTGCTGTGGTGTTTCTGGCTGCTGGTCGCCAATGCAGCTATCGGGTTGTATTTCGCTGAAGTCAGGTGGTCGTTGATTAGTTCGGTGTTCTTTCAGCATGG
>JANMZU010000109.1:0-3709 GCA_031383585.1 Betaproteobacteria bacterium | reverse complement strand
AAAGCTCTCGTAAAAAAAACCTCTATCGTCACCAAATACTTTAGGCTCAAAAACAAGCACGTCAGGAATTTTTGTTTGGATTATTTTCATTGAATACCTTGATGTAAGCTAAAATACTCGCTCTGTTAATTGTCGCGGTCGTCGCTGATACCTGGTGGCGCGCCAAGACCGCGCTCGACGCGGTGAAAATAGAATGGGATGAAGGTCCCAATGCAAAGGCCTCAAGTGCCGCCTTCGCAGAAGTGTTGAAAGCAGGGCTCGACGCCAAGGACGCCGTGGTGGGTTCGACTATCGGTGATGCACCAGCGGCGCTCGCCGGGGCGGCGCGCAAGATCGAGGCAGTGTATTCCTATCCGCATCAGAACCATGTGTGCATGGAAACCATGAATGCCACCGTGCGTTACACGCCAGAACGTTGCGAGGTATGGGTGGCAACGCAAAACGGCGAGGCCGCACACGCAGCCACGGCGGAGGCATCCGGACTGCCACCGGCCAAATGTGAGGTCTACAAACAGCTCCTCGGTGGCGGCTTTGGTCGTCGCGGCGCGACTGACTATGTACGTCAGGCGGTCGCGATCGGCAAGCAAATGCCCGGCATTCCAGTCAAGATGATCTGGTCGCGTGAAGAAGACATGGCGCAGGGCCGCTTCCATCCGGTCACACAGTGCAAGCTCGTTGCCGGGCTTGACGACAAGGGCGAAATCACCGCATTGCATATGCGCATATCCGGCCAGTCCATCCTCGCCGGTGTGGCACCGCAGAACATTCGTGACGGCAAGGACCCGGTGGTGTTTCAGGGGCTCAATATTACTGGCGCCGAGACATCGATTGGCTACAGCTTCCCGAATCTGCTGGTGGACCATGCGATGCGCAACCCGCACGTGCCACCTGGATTCTGGCGAGGCGTGAACCTGAACCAGAACGCCATCTATCTTGAGTCGTTCATCGATGAAATTGCGGCTGCCACCAAACAGGACCCGCTGGCGCTACGCAGAAAGCTGATGGCGAAACATCCCAAACATCTGGCAGTGCTGGAAGCTGTAGCCAATCGGG
Source organism: Betaproteobacteria bacterium (assembly GCA_031383585.1). Lineage (GTDB taxonomy): Bacteria > Pseudomonadota > Gammaproteobacteria > Burkholderiales > Usitatibacteraceae > UKL13-2. The sequence goes on along the minus strand of JANMZU010000109.1, from coordinate 2,656 downwards.
TTGGCTGGGACAAGCCAGCACCGAAAGGGATCTTCCGTGGACTCGCCCAGACGATGGGCTTCGGCAGCTATGTTGCCGCCTGCGCGGAGATATCCGTCAGCGCTGATGGCGCGCTGAAGATTCACCGCATCGTCGCCGCGACCGACTGCGGACACGCCGTTAATCCACAGCAGATCGAAGCGCAGGTAGAGGGCTCATTCGTGTACGGACTTTCCGCAGCGTTGTACCAGGAGTGCACAGTAAAGGACGGTCGCATCGAGCAGACCAACTTCCATAACTACCCGTCGCTGCTGCTGGCGGATATGCCCGCTGTTGAAACCATTGTCATGGCCTCTGGCGGGTTTTGGGGCGGCGTGGGTGAGCCGACTATTGCCGTCGCAGCGCCGGCAGTGTTGAACGCGATTTTCGCGGCGACAGGAAAACGCATTCGTGATTTGCCGTTGAAAAATCATAGTTTGAAGGCGTGATGGCGGGGGTGCGGCGATCTTGATACGTGATCCACAACGTTTCTCTTTCGTCGCCCCAAAAAGCATACGATATGAATAAGATCCAATCGCGCCGGACTTTCGTAAAAGCCGGCGCTGGCATCGCAATAAGCATTCTGGTGCAGCCGTCCGCCTTGCTCGCGCAAAGCGATTCACTCGCAGCAGTCGTGCGCGAGTACGCGGGGTCCGCCCCTATGCACGAAGGCCGCGTGAAGATCAACATTGCACCGCTAGTCGATAACGGCAACAGCGTGCCGATAGAGATTACCGTGGAGAGCCCGATGACCGCCGCAGACCATGTTGTCGGCATCGCAGTCTTCAATGAAAAAAACCCGCAGCGCGATGTTGCGCAATTCACGCTGGGGCCATACGCGGGTCGCGCGCGCGTCGCGACTCGCATACGTCTTGCCACCACCCAAAAGCTTGTCGCAGTGGCAAAAATGAGCGACGGCACCTGCTGGACCCACACCGTCGATGTGCTTGTCACGCTCGCCGCGTGCATAGAAGAGTAAAGCGAGAACACCGTGGCGCGCACTATCATCACCGTTCCCGCTAGTGCCAAGCGCGATGAGGTCATTGAAATCCGCGTACTCATCCAGCACCCTATGGAAACCGGCTACCGACGCAGCAGCGAAGGCGAAATGATGGCCCGAAATCTCATCCGCCGCTTTACTTGCAGGTTTGAGGAGGATGGGAAAGCGGGTGATGGCGTGCCTGTTTTCAGTGCAACACTTTATGCGGCGGTGTCGGCCAATCCCTTCCTGTCGTTTCATGCGCGGGCGACGTCAAGCGGCGCGTTTGTCTTTAACTGGGAAGGCGACAACGGCTTCACACAGACTGAGCGCGCGACGATCAAGGTTGCCTAAGTGGCATACCAAACAAGTACTAAATCGATGGTTGACCAGCCCGTCACCCGCCGCGATTGGCTCAAGCAGGCTGCCGCTATTGCGGCTGCAGGTGTGGTGGGTGGCTGTGCGACATACCCGGGCCGGCATCTTGCAGATTATCGACGGCCGCTGTCGACACGTCCATTTGCCCGCCCGCATATCGACATGGACGCCATCATCCAGACGCGTGTCGGGCTGCGGCCATTTCGGGCGGCTGGCTTTGTTGTACGTGGCGAGAAATTTGGTGACAAGCTGGTTATCCACAATTACGGTCACGGTGGTGGGGGCATCACGCTGTCCTGGGGCTCTTCTGAACTTGCGGTTCGGGAATTACCTGACAGCGCAGATCGCCGCGTTGCCGTGCTCGGCTGCGGCGTGATGGGCCTTTGCACGGCGCGGTTGCTGCAGGCGCGCGGTTGGCAGGCCACAATTTATGCCAGAGAGTTGCCACCGAATACCACGTCGAATGTTGCCGGCGGCCAGTGGGCGCCGACATCTGTTTTTCGCTCGGGCAGCGAAAGCCCCGAATTCACGGTGCAGTTCAATGAGGCATTGCGATTGTCACACACAGAATTCAACAAGCTTGTCGGGCGCGGCGTCGGCGTGAGCTGGCAGGAAAATTACCATCTGAGTCGCGAACCAGTTCGCCCGGAGCATAACTTTTACTTGCGCGGCTGGCCCGACCTGTTTCCAGAAACTGCCGTGCTTGCGGCGCACCAGCACCCCTTCCCCGTGCCTTATGCCATGCGGCATCTGACACTGCTCATCGAGCCCGCCATCTATTTGCCACACCTCATGCAGGAGTTCGTCGATGCTGGCGGCAAAATCGTCGTGCGCGAGATGCGCGAATTGCCGGAGCTGTTGAGCCTGAGCGAATCGGCAATCTTCAACTGCACAGGTCTGGGCAGTCGAGAGCTGTTCGGCGATGACCAGCTCACGCCGATTCGTGGTCAGCTTGTATTCATGCCCGCCGATGAACGCGTTGACTACACCACCCACGGCAGCGGCGACGGCTTGCTCTACATGTTTCCGCGTGCCGACGGTATTTTGCTCGGCGGCACTTTCGAGCGCGGTGCAACACATTTGGAACCCGACGCTGACACGACGGCGCGGATCGTCGGCGAACATGCGCGCATGTTCGCGTCAATGCGGGTGTGAAACCAGGGTAGCGAGGCGCCTCTAATGCGGCAACCGAGTGTGGTCTTTCAACAGACACATATTGATCAGGATTAGCCGTCAACTGAGGAATCTGGGTTATTCAATTTCTCGATCATTAGCTCAATA
>JANMZU010000083.1:0-6514 GCA_031383585.1 Betaproteobacteria bacterium | reverse complement strand
CCTCAGCGGATCCAGTAGATACGACAAGCCGTTGTGGTCCATTTCACGCATCAGATTTAGCAGCCGACCCAGCTCGCCTTCGGGGAAACCCTGGCGTGCGAACCAGTGCAGATAATTACCCGGCAAGTCGGCGATCAGGCGGCCTTTGTATTTGCCGAATGGCATCTGCCAAGCCACTAGTTTTTCGAGGTCTTCAGGGTTCATGCGCTGTGGGAAGCTATAAGAAACCATCGCTGCTGAAGTGGTTGCCGCGCTCAGTTTGAAAGCGGCTTCTTCCCCACAGCTTCAGCGCTCTTCGAAGCAAAGTTGACGCGCTCGACTTTGTAGCCCATCTTCGCCAACAGTTTCTGTACCGCTTTCGGTCCAACCATGTGTAGTGAGCCCACGGCTGCAAAAACCGGCTTGCCATCCCGAATCAATTTGTCGATGCCCTCTGCGAGACCAGTGTTGCGATCGTCATTTAGGCGCTTGTAAAAGGCTTGCGCGAGCTTGGAGTCCGCACATTCGCACCAACTTTCGTACAGGGCCAGTTCATCAAGATTGCCAGCCGCCCAGGCTTCGAGAAGACGGCGGATGGCGGTGCGGCCTTTGCCGCTATCGAATGAGTCCAGCGCACTCGCGATCATTTCTATCTGGTCTGCAGGCTTGCCATCGAGCAACATACCCATTTGCAGCGCCGCAGTCTCGAGGCCCAGAATCGATTTGCCGCCAGCTTTGACGAGGCTGCCGATGATGATTTCGGAACCATAAGCGGCTTCTGCGCCTTCGAATCGCGCATCAAGCATAGTGATAGTGACAAATTGGATCATGGGGTGAAGCTGCGCAAGTGAGTCCGGTGCACAGACCTTGCGACCGACCGCTTCCATGCGCTTCTGTACCGGCGCGGGAAGCGCAAAATTCTTGAAGCCGAAATTTGCTGGATCGGACATCTGCGATTGAATTTTGGGGTCCAGGATGTCCAGTTCGAACGCAAACACTTCGCTGGCCCGGATTGCATTTCGGACCGTCGGGCCGGGCAGCATCCAGTCAAGTTTGTTGACGTGAATTGTTCCGTAGAGGTGCGCGGTTTTCCCGTCCTTTTCTATTTTCCACAGGAAGCCACGATCCGCCGAAGACTTCATCAGCGACTCGGCTTTCTCGCTGGTCAGTGTGGGCGGTTGTGGAGGACAACTTGGAGAATCCTTCTGCGCAAACGACGCCAGCGGCAGTAACAATCCGGCGACAAGGGCAATCCAGCCCACCACGTTACGACCGTCTACAAAATTCGATTGTTGCGTTGCCATGGCACTCCTTCTGTTCGCAAATGGCCTTTCAATCCAGGCGACTTCCTCGATTTCGGCCGACCTAGCAATCTAATCGGCGAAGTCTGCAAGGTAGTACGTCATTCTATTGATCCAGCAAATGGATGTGTTGATATTTCAACGACCGATGTCCTCTCCGCTTGCCGGTTGCAAGACGGAACGCGTCAAATTGCCGGATTGGCGTGGCGCCGCTCGGACATCGGTAGCTCACTGCAGTGGCACCTACTTCGCGAACTTGAAAAGTACGCTGCCAAGCATTGCAAAACCAGACAAGGTCAGCAGGCCAAGTACGACGCGACGAAACGCAGACTCAGACAGGCCGATGTAGATCCGCCCACCCAACAGGCTGGGTACTAACATCGAAAGGGCCACGATCGGCATCATCGGCAGCATGTGCTTCGTGACGACGCCAGTTGCTGCGTACGCAGACATCGCTACCGTCAGTGTCGCCAGATTGAAATTCTGGATCACTGAACGCTGCCGCTCTTTTTCCATTCCGCGAATGGTGCACCAAAGTGTCGGGATGACACCGGTGAATCCGCCGATCCCGCCCATGAATCCACCGCTCAGGCCAGCGAGCGCATCGGCCATCCGGCCGCCAGCGCGAACTTTCGGCAGTCGTGTTGCGGCCAGCATCAGCGGACATGCCGTCACCAGGATCAGCCCCAGCAACAGCTTGAATAACTCCGCATTCAAATGAGGCAATACGCTGACACCTAGCGGAATCCCCGCAACACCGCCGGCCAGCAAGGGCCACAACTCGGCCAGGTACAAACCCCTGCGCAGCGAAAACATGCTGATCAGCTGTCCCACTAGCGAGCCGAATACCACCATGACCGACGCCATACGCGGCTCCAGCCCCCATACCCAGAACGACATCGCCACCATGCCGAAGGCGAATCCGGACAAACCCTGAATGAAGCCGGCGACGACAGCGCCAGCGATGAGAAGGGGCAGGAGATCTGTGTTCACGAGTTGGCGGATTCAGGTTGCATTTTTACTTCTCTTTCTTTTCCGCTGGCTCGCAAAGTATGCCGGAAGCGAAAGCGGCGACTATGAACGCACATTGAACCCCCAAACTCCAGAAGAAGTGAAAAGAGAAATACTATATCTGGCGCGGCATCCAAGCCAAAAGACGCTGTAAACGCGCGCCAATAATGGTGTTTCATATTATTTTGCGGTTATGGAAAGTTTTCACGCAAGCCCGGCATTAAGATTCCGACGAATAGTCGCCATTTGCCATCTAGCCACGCACGGCGCCGACGAGCGACGCCGGCGCCCCAATCCATCGCGCAGGCCTCATAGTGCGGAAGCCGTGCAATCTACCCGACAGCGATTTTGCCCGGCCCGGCGACGCTGGTATCTTGTCGCGATGACATCTACAAACACATCAACGTTGCGCGAAGATCTGACGCGTGTTTTTCACTGGCGCCGCGTCAAGGTCATGCTGGCCACCTGTTTCATATTGCACCTGCTGGTGCTTGTAGGGTGGCTGGCGTCTTACGCGGTGCTGGTCGCGCGTGTCTTGTTTATCGGCTTCGCGGTCCTGCTCGCGTTCGGCTTGTTTGAGCGTTGGCCAGCGCGATTGCCGGGCTGGATTTCGCGCTGGGCGCTGCAAGTGGTCGCGGTGGCAGCGGCGGTCCCGATCAGCGCTGCGCTCGCCTACGCGATTACCACAATCGGCGAGCCACAACACTGGTGGCAGACTACCGGCAGGCTGTCCGGCTTTGGCATGATGACGGTGCTGGGCTTGCTGGTGTCGCCGTGGATAGCGGTGGCTTCGCTGTTGCGGCAGATCAAGGACGAGGCGCACAAGCAGGCATTGAAGTTCGAACTTGATCGCAGCCAGTACGAGCGCAACGCACTGGACGCACGTTTTCGCTTGTTGCAAGCGCAGGTGGCGCCACATTTTCTGTTCAACACACTCGCCAACATCCGCGAGCTGGTCAGCACTGGTTCGCCGCGCGCGGCGCCGGTACTGGAGAGTTTGATCGCTTACCTGCGTGCCTCGGTGCCGCGCCTCAACGAGCCTTCCAGCACGCTGGGACAGGAGCTCGAGCTGGTGCAGGCCTACCTTGAAGTCATGCAGATGCGGATGCCTGATCGGCTGGAGTTCAGTGTGGAGGCGGACGACTACGCGCGAGCCGCAATCTGTCCGCCGATGACGTTGCTCACCCTAGTGGAAAACGCCATGCGCCACGGCATCGATCCAGCTGAGGAGGGTGGCAGCATCGAGGTGCGCGCGTTGGTCCGGGATGGCCGCATTCGTGCGTCGGTGAGCGACACGGGCATGGGCTTCGTCCCCGGCAACGGCGCACTCCCAGGCTTAGGCACCGGGCTGGCAAACTTGCGCGAGCGGCTACAATTGGCTTTTGGTGGCGACGCCAATCTGACTTTGAAAGAAAACCAGCCGCATGGTGTGCGTGCTGAAATGGATTTTCCGGTGCGAACAGGTGCTGTGTGAATTTTGCTGAGTGATGAACCATGTCGACTAAAGCGACGGCACTAATTGCAGATGACGAACCCCTCCTGCGCGAATCCCTGACGCGCCTCCTCGCGCAGACATGGCCGGAGCTGCAGGTCGTCGCACAGGCGCGTAACGGTCGCGCCGCGGTGGAAATTTTTGAGGCACAGCGGCCGGTCATCTGCTTTCTCGATGTTCACATGCCCGGCCTGTCCGGCATCGAAGCAGCGCGTTTTATCGGCCGTCGCGCACATGTCGTGTTCGTCACCGCCTATGACCAATATGCGGTTCAGGCATTCGACCAGGGCGCGCTGGACTATCTGGTGAAGCCGGTGGAGCTAGCCCGGCTGGCAGATACCGTTGCGCGACTGAAGGAACGGCTGCGCGCCAAGCCGGAAATCGCTGACAGAGATGCGCTGCTCGATCAACTCGCTGCACGGGTTTACAAAAACGCGGCGCCCGCCTTACCACCCGGTCTGCGCTGGTTGCGGGTATCGGTGGGCCAGACGCTGCGCCTGGTTTCAGCCGACGAGGTTGATTTCCTGCGCTCCGAGGATAAGTACACGTTAGTCGCGTGGCATGATCAGGCGGGCCAATTGGCTGATGGGTTGGTGCGCACGCCGCTAAAGGAGTTGATCAATCAACTCGACGGCGAACAATTTGTGCAGGTTCACCGTTCGGTTGTGGTAAACCTTCGCGCCATCAAGCTGGTCCTGCGCGGCCAAAACGAGACGGCCAATATTCACCTGAAGTACCGCACCGACGTATTGCCGGTTAGCCGCACCTTCCTGCATCAGTTCAAGATGATGTGAGGTGGCGTCTGCGTCAATCATTTCGCCCCATCGGGCTAAGACACATCAGCGCAATCACAATGTTGGGTTGAGCGGGTGGCTTTCACGACGTCCGGCAAGTCTATCCAGAACCATCCGTTTCTGCGCTGCGGAAAATCTCGGCCAACCAGAAATTTCATCCATTGAACGATAACACCCGAGACAGAGATTTGTCCCGGGATCGAGCTGGCAGTTGTCAATGCAGGGCGATTCCGGCTCGCATTGGCTAGGCATGGAACCGCTCCTCTGGTGCCAGGGCGTGATCCAGAATCAAACGCGTTTCACGTTCGAATTCACCATTGCTTCTACTCGGCAGCATCGATCCAAACGGCGGGCTTCCGAATGCGGCGTCATGGCATTCGCCACGATCTATATGCGACTGATTAAAGCTGCATCGCCCAACGTTGCTGAGAGCAACTGCGCTAAACGTTGGTTGCTGACAATTGCCGCGTTTGCTCGTGCTTAAGTGACGCAGTAGCCAGCGAGATTGAACGCGACGAAGGCAATTTGGTGATTCAAGTTTCATCTGATTCCATTTCTACTTCTTTAGTGCATTAATTTACTGGGCCGGCAAAAAAACTTCGTCATTCCCGCGAAGGCGGGAATCTAGCGTCTCTCTACGCAAAGTCACTGGGGTGAAGGCGTGCCTTCACCATTTGCGGGGACGACGAATGTTTGATATTTCCACCACTCGTTTATTGAACTAATGATCGAGAAATAGAATGACTTCCGGTGTTGCAGCAAGCAAGCGCGCATGCCGCGCGCAGACACAGGAAATACCGGGGAGTGGTGTTCTGGATCGCAAAAATGGCCGACTCGGAATACCGCCCACGCAGTATTTCCCCTGATGCTTCAGGCCGGTATCCGGGCTCGCAAGCTCTTGGTATGTCGCCTTCCCAGCCGAGGCCAGTGGCATGTTGACATACCCACACTTGGTTACCGTTGCGGGGGCAGCACAGGTTTCTCACCTGTTTCCCGTTTAACTCGATGTTGTCGAGCACCTTAAAGCTCGGTGATTGTACAGTCCCGCAATAGTCTTGCGTGTCTCAGCCGCGTGATCCATCCATGCGGGCCGTGCCTCGTCTTCATCGCCCGTAGCTCATCACATCGGTATTGCTGTTCGCTGGTAGCAAGAATACCTTGCGTGCATCTTGTAACCGGAGCACATCATGTCGAAGACATTCAGGGTTTGGCTGTTCTTGTTGTTCACTGGCAGTTCATTCATGTTGTTGCCGGTATCGGCGGCGGAAGCGGGCAGGAGCAACCTCGTCAACGTCCAATGGCTAGCGCAGAGTCTGCAACGCGAAGACATACTCCTGCTCGATGCCTCGCCCGGCCAGCTGTATGCCGCGAAGCACATTCCGGGTGCAGTCAGTGTCGACGTGTTCAGCTTTGGTGGGCGCGAAACTTCAGTTGCAGAGATGGAGCAGCGCATTCAGTCATGGGGCGTCAGCCCCGGCAAGAAGGTTGTCATTTACGATCAGGGTGGCACCTACATGGCGACCAGCCTGTTCTTCGATCTCTACTATCACGGCGTGCCACTGAAGGATCTGTTCGTGCTCGACGGTGGCATCGCTAAATGGCAGGCGACCGGTGGTTCCGTCACCAAGGATGTGCCCGCCACGCCGAAGCGCGGAACATTTCGCGTGACCAAACTGAACGATGATGTCCGTGTGAGATTACCGGAGTTTCTGGTCGCCTCAGGAGACCCGGTGAACAACGCACTGGTGGAGGCACTCAAAGCTGATCGTATCGGCGGGGTGGGGCTGGATGTGTACGAGGTTGAGGAAAATTTGTTCTTCCGTGATCTGTCGCAACGCGTTGTGCTGGATGATCTTAATCGCTGTATCGACCATGTCTTCGATGATGTACTTGGCCGGTTTAATCTCTAACAAAATACCAATTTTTAAAAACAAAAT
>JANMZU010000077.1:0-3351 GCA_031383585.1 Betaproteobacteria bacterium | reverse complement strand
CACAGGACGCGGGTGGGCATCGTTTTCGCAACACCGAGATCGCCACGGTGCGCGGCGAGCAAATTGCTGAAGTAGAGGTTTATTTCGGCTGGGATTTGCCGCACAAGGCGGCGATTGGTGCCTTTGTTGCCGAGGCGTGATTGCCATTTACCGCTAAGTCACTGTGTGCATTGCCGCCCACACAACGCAGCCCCATAGCGCTAAAGTCAGGGCTATCTCGGTTTCACCCTCAACGCGCTCGAAGGAGCAAAACATGAAGTTCATGATACTGGTCAAGTCCAACCCCGACGTCGAGGCCCGATTGGACGCGATGAGCGAATCGCGTGTGAAAGAATCGATGGCTGCGATGGAGGTGTTCAATGAAGATCTCAGGAAGGCGGGCGTGTTGAAGGATTGCGACGGCCTGCGCATGAGCCGCGAGGGAAAGCGGGTGCGCTTCGACGACAAGTCAAGGACTGTCGTTGACGGGCCGTTCACGGGCGATCTCGTTGCAGGATATTGGCTTTGGGAACTGCCATCCATCGCGGAGGCGGTTGTGTGGGTCAAGCGCTGCCCGAACCCGATGCGCATACCGTCAGAGATCGAGATCAGACCGATTTGATTGCAACGCAGCGCGATGCCTTGAAGCTTTGATTTATTGGTTAACACTCAGGAGATTGGAAATGACCAGCAAGAACACGATTTGCCTTTGGTACGCGGGCGACGCAGTTGAAGCTGCACACTTTTATGCAGAAACATTCCCCAACAGCGATGTCGGGGCGATCATGCGCGCACCGGGCGACTATCCAGATGGCAAGCAGGGCGATGTGCTGACGGTTGAGTTCACTGTCGTCGGCATCCCCTGCCTCGGGCTGAATGGCGGCCCACAGTTCAAGCAAAGTGAGGCGTTCTCTTTTCTAGTCGCAACCGACGACCAGCTGGAGACCGATCGTCTGTGGAACGCGATCGTGGGCAATGGTGGACAGGAAAGCCAGTGCGGCTGGTGCAAAGACCGCTGGGGCGTGTCTTGGCAAATCACTCCGCGCGCCCTCACTGCGGCCATGTCAGACCCAGATCGCGCGGCTGCCAAACGCGTTTTCAACGCGATGATGAATATGAAGAAAATCGATATCGCCGCGATAGAAGCGGCACGGCGGGTGGCCAGAGCACTACCTGGCAAATTTCCAACACCTTGACGTAGATTTATCTTGGCAAGCGCTGGCAGTACGTTTTGCATACCCAATCACAGATCGAGGCGAAGCCAGCATGACCAACGCAGGCGATGCGGAGACACCTTTTCTGGCGCATGTGGTTGCTGTAATGCGCAAACGCCGCTCCGTACGGGCCTACCTGCCGGAACGCATTCCAGATTCGGTACTCGATGCCTGCTTTGATCTTGCGATTCTTGCACCTACCTCGCACAATCTCGAATGCTGGCAGATGATTGACATGCGAGACACCAACCGGCTGGCGGCACTACGGCACTTGTGCCTCGATCAGCCGGCGGCGACAACCGCACCGCATCTCATCATCGCAGTCGCACGGCCTGACCGTTGGCGGCGTGGCTGCGCGATGATGCTTGATCACATCCAACAGGAGAAAGCCGATCCCACATTGCCCAAAGCGCTGGGGGAATTCTTGCCGCTGTTCGAGCGCAAATACAGGCTACAAATTCCGTTCCTCTTCGCGGATGGGCCATTTCACATGCTTGCGCCCGCAAAGCGCTTTCTCGTGTGGTGCGGCGCTTGGTTCAAGCCGATGATGCGCGGACCTTTCGGTCGCCATCAGCACTCGCTGTGGGCGGTCAAGACTACAGCGCTTGCCTGCGAGAACCTGATGCTGGCACTCACGGCGCACGGCTTCGATTCCTGCCCAATGGAAGGTTTCGACGAGCCACGTGTGAAACGACTACTCGATCTGCCGCGCGCGGCAGAGATCGTCATGGTCATCGCCGCGGGTCGGGGTGCCGCTGGCGGCGTCATTCCGCAGATTCGATTTAGTCGTGAGCACTACATCGCGCGCGGCTGAGCCCGGTGAGGCGGTGACCGCCCGGGTTGGGCTGCACACTTTAACCGTGGCATCAAGCTGGTAGATCGGCGCTAATGGCTCCGGCGACACCGCACGATGTTAACAAGCGAGCGCCATGAGACCGCATGACGCTCAACTGACGTTAGTGCTCAGCGAGCCCGTCGTTGCGTTCAAAAAAAGACCGCCATTAAATTTCTTCCTGCTGGCTTTGCAATGCCTATGGCTTTGCGGTTGATGAGGTGGCGCAATCGGCTCCGTAGGCTTGGTCTAGTCTTTGCGGTCAGTTTGGGCTTGCTGGCGTTGGCTATAGCCACGGCAATACCAATCATTCTGCCAGTATTTCACTTTCCAACGCCTCGCGGCCCTTACGCGATAGGCACTGTGACATATCACTGGGTCGACGCCGACCGACCGAATGTCTTCAGCACGGTTGCGAATGCACGCCGCGAGCTGATGGTGCAAATTTGGTATCCCGCGAAGGCAAACGCAACACCGCCATCGCTCCGCGCACCATATGTGCAAAACGCCGCTGCGCTCGCAAAGGCCCTCGCGCTGCTAAAAGACTTGCCAGCGGCGCTATTCGGCCAGCTCCAATTCGTCACCACCCATGCGACGCCCGGCGCACCGGTGGCCGACGAAAAACCCAACTACCCGATCCTCATCTTTCTGGAAGGCGCTATCGGCTTTCGCCAGATGAATACGTTTCAGGTGGAGGCATTGGTCTCGCATGGCTACATCGTCGCTGCTATCGATCAACCACACACTGCTGCAGTGGTCGTCTTCCCGGATGGGCGCGAAGTGGGTGCGCTGCCGCTTGATCAGATGTTGCCCTTGATCCACCGAAGCCACAGTCCGGCGGGTACTGCGCCGATGTTGAACGGCCGCGTATTTGATAAAGGCATCATTCCCTATCTCGCCGGAGACGTTAGTTTTACGCTCAATCAGCTCGCTGCACTCAATCAGGCCGACCCAAACGCGATCTTGACGGGGCGGCTGAACCTTCTGCAAGTTGGCACCTTTGGCGTCTCATTGGGCGGCATTGTCGGCAGTGAAGCCTGCCTGATTGAGCCGCGATTGCGGGCCTGTCTTTTCATGGACTCGCCGATGCCAGTCGACGTTATCAAATCCGGTTTGCGGCATCCCGCCCTCTGGATCACCCGAGATGCCGAAACCATGCGCCTAGAACGACGCCGATCAGATGGCTGGACAGAGGCGGACATCAGCGAACATCAGACCAGCATGCGAACCGCATTCGCTAACTCGCAGGGCGCTGGCTACTTTGTGCAGGTGCCGGACATGTTCCACGTCAATCTCACCGATGTGCCGTACTGGTCGCCGCTGCTG
>JANMZU010000029.1:0-2072 GCA_031383585.1 Betaproteobacteria bacterium | reverse complement strand
TGCGGCGGCGGCGAGATCAGTTCCACTCCCGGCGTTGCGTAGCGCAATTTGCCGATGTATTCCGAGACCTTGTGGCCCGGTAACTGCCCACCTTCACCCGGCTTGGCGCCCTGCGCCATCTTGATCTGAATTTGATCCGCTGAATTCAAATATTCTGCCGTCACGCCAAAGCGCGCAGATGCAACCTGCTTGATGCGAGACCGCAACGAGTCGCCGACGGCCAGTGCGATATCGGTTTCGACCGCATCGCCCAGTTTGCTCTTGAGTGTTTCACCCGCCTTCGTCACCGGAATGAAGCGCCGTGGGTCTTCACCGCCCTCACCGGTATTTGATTTGCCACCAATACGATTCATCGCTACCGCCAGCGTCGCATGCGCCTCGGTGGAGATAGAGCCCAGCGACATGGCGCCGGTGGCAAAGCGTGTCACGATGTCTTTGGCGGATTCAACTTCTTCGATCGGTACAGCGGCACCCGCAGACTTGATTTCGAACATCCCACGCAGCGTCATGTGCCGTTTGGTTTGGTCGTTGATGATTTTTGCGTATTCCTTATAGGTCGAATACGAATTGGCCTTGGTGGAGTGCTGCAGCTTGGCGATCGCGTCCGGCGTCCACATATGCTCCTCGCCACGCACGCGATAGGCGTATTCGCCACCTGCGTCCAACTGCGTGCGCAACACTGGATCGTCACCAAAGGCTTTCTGGTGCAAGCGCATGGACTCTTCGGCAATTTCAAATATGCCGATGCCCTGAACGTTTGATGCTGTTCCCGTAAAGTACTTGTCGATGAACTCGCGGGACAGGCCGACCGCTTCAAAAATCTGTGCCCCGCAATAGCTCTGGTAAGTGGAGATGCCCATTTTGGACATTACCTTGAGCAGACCCTTGGATATAGCCTTGATGTATTTTTTCTCGGCTTCCTTCGGATCGATACCAGGCAAATAGTCCTGCATGTTGTGCAGTGTTTCAAGGGCGAGGTAAGGATGCACTGCTGCCGCTCCGTAGCCTCCAAGCAAGGCAAAGTGGTGCACCTCCCGCGCACTGCCTGTTTCCACCACCAGGCCGGTGGATGTGCGCAGACCTTTGCGCACCAGATGCTGATGCACAGCGCCCACTGCTAGCAACGCCGGGATGGCGACATTCGCCGCATCCACCTTGCGGTCGGTAATGATCAGCAGGTTATAGCCCAGCCGTAATGCGTCCTCACTGTGCGCGCACAGCGAGGCAACGGCCGCTTCAATGCCTTCGGTTCCCCATGAAGCCGGATAGGTGATATCGAGTTCGTGACTGCGAAAGTAGTTGCTCGTAAACATGTCGATATGGCGAATTTTCTCCATATCGTCGGTGGTCAATACCGGTTGCGGCACTTCCAGCCATTGGCCGGGGTCAGTGTGGTCAATATCGAGCAAGTTCGGCCTTGGACCGATGGTGATAGCCGTTGACATCACCAGCTCTTCGCGAATCGGATCGATTGGCGGATTAGTGACTTGCGCGAACAGCTGCTTGAAGTAGTGCGACAAGCTTCGCGGCTTGTCCGACATGATCGCGAGCGGCGAATCATTGCCCATCGAGCCGGTCGCCTCGATACCGTTGATGGCCATGTTGGAAAGAATGAACTTCAGATCTTCCTGGGTATAGCCAAATGCCTGCTGCAAATCGAGCAGTGGCACCGTCGATTTTTGCGCCGGTGCCGGTTCGGGAAGATCATCCAGGCGAATGCGCGCCTGACTTACCCAGTCACGATATGGCTTGGCAGTGGCAAGCTCGCGCTTGAGTTGTTCATCATCGACGATCTTGCCCTTTTCGATGTCGACCAGAAACATTTTTCCTGGTTGAAGGCGCCATTTTTTAACGATTTTGGAGTCTGGAATATCGAGTACGCCTGCCTCGGAAGCCAGCACCACCAGATCGTCATCGGTGAGGATGTAACGGGCCGGGCGCAAACCATTTCGGTCCAGCATGGCGCCGATCTGGCGGCCATCGGTAAACGCCATCGCCGCTGGGCCGTCCCAGGCTTCCATCAGCGTCGCGTGGTACTCGTAGAAGGCCTTGCGGTCCTCATCCATCAGCTT
>JANMZU010000953.1:0-2602 GCA_031383585.1 Betaproteobacteria bacterium | reverse complement strand
CATCAGGGTGGTGACTCGACTGTAGCGCTCAGCCCAGGGAACAGTCAGCTCTTCGACGGTGCCGTCACTGTATTTGAGTTGGGGCACACGTGCTTTGATCACTGTCTCAAACTGGCACGTATCCAGATGTCGCCATTGACGCTCGCTCCAGCCATTGATATGCGCTCTCTTGGTGGCATCTGTTGGGTCCGCCCACACTTGCCCCTTCTTCAAAACTACTTCAACCACAACGCGCTGGTCTGCCAGTGAAAAGTCTACCGCTTTGACCGACCAAGGCGTCTTCAGCCCAAGAAGCTGCTCGTACAGTGCTGTGTCTTTCATGTCTAAACCGCTGTGATTGAAAAACTGGATTCTCATGCATTGAGAGAAAAATCACAGTGAAATTGATGAAGGACCAACATGAAAATCACTACACACACGCAATCCACCATTCTCCTTTACTTGATTTTCGGCATGATGCAAGGCGCTTTTGCATTTGAAGTTACAACGCATGCAAAAATTACACAGAATGCTTGGGCGCGATTTATAACGATTGATCCGTCAGTACTCAGCCGGATGGGTATTCGGGATTCAGCCGACGCATTCAAGACGAAAAACCATTATGACTATCGGCCGGCTAGTGGCGAAGCGCCGCTGGTCCGCACTTCAAATTCAACAGCTCTGTTTGGAGAAGAGCAAATTATCGGACGTGAACCTGTCTCTGTCCTTGGTGCCCCTCCAGTTAGTCCTTTCAGTGTCGTTGGCTGGCTAATGCGCGGCGTCATCCGCGAAGATGACGACATTAACGCCGACGACCCCTCGCCGAAAGACGACCCACGCGGTGATTTTCACCGCGTCTTCGCGCACTTTCACGATCCGGTGAACGGTA
Source organism: Betaproteobacteria bacterium (assembly GCA_031383585.1). Lineage (GTDB taxonomy): Bacteria > Pseudomonadota > Gammaproteobacteria > Burkholderiales > Usitatibacteraceae > UKL13-2. The sequence goes on along the minus strand of JANMZU010000953.1, from coordinate 1,734 downwards.
AAGGCTTGACTACTGACATCAAGACACTAGGACCTAACGCCGCTGATTGGGCATTGAAATCGGATGCACGGATGCCTGCGTTCCCGGCAATCCCGTGGCCAGTTAACGCTTTAGCTACGCCGGAGCGTTATAACAGTTTCAATCTCATTTCATTCCGCGAATCACAATGGATCGCTTTGACCGGCCTTGACAAGGCAGGAACCAAGGTAGCGTTCAACGAGGAACAACGCGGCGTCCATTGGGCGACCTCATTTCGATCAATGGGGGATATTCTTCATTTAAATCAAGACATGGCGGCACCACAACATACGCGTAACGACAACCATGCTGGTGCATTTCCGACCGCTGCCTCCGGTCACAAGAGCGTGTTTGAGCGTTACGCTGACGCGCGTGTAAAGGGAGACTTTGCATTCTCCAACAGGGACGACAATATCAGCGTGGGCAACATCAGGATCAATCCACTGCCGATTGATTTTGGTATCTACCCCGTGCCCTTATTCGAAAAATACGCCGACTATTGGGCGTCGAGCGATAAAAAAGGGCTTGCCGATTACAGCAATAAGGGTTTCTTTACCATTGGCACGTTGCCAAATCTCCCTTCCAACACCTACCCGTCGCCATCAAAAACCATTAGTAGCTACGCGAGGGAGCAAGTCGCGATTACACGCTGGAACGGTCAGGCAGTTTCAAGTTGGCTGCCCAAGGCCACGGTGTTCAAGGGTACTGTGCCTGACGGAAATCAGCCACAACTGGCGGCGATGAACACTCCACAATTTGCGAGAAGCATTTGGGACGACGCCCGGCAAGGTCTTCTCGCGCCTATCGATACTGATCTCATCACACTCACCAAAGCCAGCTACGATGCGGCAATAGACCTACTCATTCCGCGTGCCGTCGCCTATAGTGCCGGCATTTTGCAATATGCATTTCGCGGTCAGCTTGAAATCACGCCACCCGCCGAAGGTATCTATTCACTCGTCGATCACTTCACTTTTAGCGGCGCAGGGCAACCCGCCACTGCGCCAACGGCTGGCTTCAAAGGCTTCAAAACCATCAAGCTCAAACTTCGCAATGCCACACCAGATATTGGTTCCGCCCCGCAAATCATGCCCGGCGGCAAGCTCTTCGCCGTCCTGAAGTTCCACCGCAACACCGCCTATACCGACGACCTGGCCAATGAACCCGCTACCAGCAGCGCTTACAACGCCAACCGTTCGACCGCCGAAGAGATCGTCGTCAGCGCCAGCGTCAAGGACAGCGCCGGCAATCTTTTCACCGGCCCCATCACCACCACCGCCCAGACCCTTATCTTCGAATTCGATCAGGAACTCCCCATCAACGCCACCGACGTCAAGCTCCAAGTCGTCTATCGGGGCCCGCTGGGCAGTGAGGCCGATGCCGTCGTGGTCGAGACCGTGGACATCTCCGAACCCAGTTACTTCACCTACATGAACGCCACCGACTACATCGGCATCGGCAGCAACATCTACACGCGCTCGCAAATCAACGCCTCGCCGACACTGCTTTCGAAGGTTCGACCTACGACTTGTGTTGACGCCATGACCAACCAATTGAGGGTAGGCCCTGGCGACTGCTTTGCGGTCACGCCGATCAATTTCACCATGACCTTCGGTGTCAATAACAACGCCGCAGCCGGTGTCGCCGTATCCAATACGGGCCAATATCATCGCCTGGCGATGCTCACCACCGCCGGCGGTGCGGGCAATATTGGCT
>JANMZU010000869.1:0-2125 GCA_031383585.1 Betaproteobacteria bacterium | reverse complement strand
CCCTTTGCCGAAACCAAGGAGCAGTTGGGCGGCTACTATCTGATCGAGGTTGCCAATCTCGACGAAGCGATCCAGTGGGCGGCGAAAATTCCGTCGGCAGCATTCGGATCGATCGAAATCCGCCCGCAGGTTGAAACTTAGGCGCTGCCAGGCGCATAAGTAATGTTGAACCAAGCCATCGCCACTCTTCATCGGCGTGACGGTGGCCGCATCCTTGCAGGGCTGATAAGGCGGCTGGGCAGTTTCGATATCGCCGAGGAAGCCCTGCAGGATGCCTATGCGGCCGCGCTTGACCACTGGCCCAGAGATGGTATCCCCGACAATCCTGGCGCATGGATTACCACCGTCGCGCAGCGGCGCGGACTGGACGGTTTGCGACGCAATCAGCGCCTGCACACTGACAGTGAAGCCATACTCGCCGCATTCGCGACACCTTTTGACGACGACCCGCTCAGCGATACTTCCAGCGTTGGCGATGACCAGCTACGATTGATCTTTACTTGCTGCCACCCCGCGTTGGCACAGTCTGCGCAGGTAGCGCTCGCGTTGAGAACCTTGTGTCAGCTCAGCACTACCGAAATCGCTCGCGCGTTTGTCGAGCCCGAGGCCACGACAGCTCAAAAGCTAGTGCGAGCCAAGCGTAAGATAGCTCAGGCTGGAATTCCCTACACGGTGCCAGCAGCGGGCGAGCTGAAAGAACGTTTGGCCGCTGTGCTTGCCGTGATCTATTTCGTGTTCAACGAGGGTTATTCGGCAACAGACCACGACCAATTGGTGCGGCCGGACCTGTGCGCCGAAGGCGTTCGGCTGGCGCAACTGCTCGTGAGCTTGATGCCGGAGCAGCCGGAAGCGAAGGGCTTGCTCGCCTTGGTACTGTTTCACGATGCACGGCGAAGCTCCCGCAGCGATGCCGAGGGCGTATTGATTCCGCTTGAGGCGCAGGACCGCAGTTTGTGGAATCGCCAGACAATAACGGAAGCGACTGCTTTGCTCGACAACGCGATGCTGCAAAGGGAAAGTGGCCCATATCAGTTGCAGGCAGCCATTGCTGCGCTCCATGCCAATGCTGCAAATGCCGGCGCAACCGACTGGCTGCAGATTTCGGCGCTGTACGGTGCATTGCTTCGCCATGTCTCTACGCCTGTGGTGGAGCTGAATGCTGCAGTGGCGCTGGCGATGGCCACGACAACTGACAACGGTTTGGCCTGGATTGAGCGTATCGTCGCCAGTGGCGTGATCGACGGCTACTATCTTTTGTATGCCGCCAAGGCAGATCTGCTGCGAAGGGCACAGCGCTGGCCCGAAGCGAATGCCGCCTATGATCAGGCGCTTGAACGTGTCAAAAATCGGGCCGAACGTGATTACCTTCTGCGCCGGCAACGCGAGGTCGCGCAGCGGATTCGGTAGGTTAGAATCGTTTTCGCCAGTTCTGTGACAAGAATGCTCCTATTTTCATCCGGTCCAAGCCCTCGGGTTTCAACAGTCTGCTATCGCAGGATTGCCAGCTTTGCGGCGTCTCGACTGCTGCGACGCTGTGCCCGGATTGCCGACACGATCTACCAGCACCGCCGCTAGCCAGTTGCCCGCGTTGCGCTGCGCCCTCGTCCTCCGCGCAAGTCTGCGGTGCTTGCCTTGCCGATGCGCCGCACTTCGATGAAACCGTCTGTGCATATCAATATGCTTATCCGCTTGATCGGCTGGTGCAGGCCTACAAGTTCAACGCGAACCTTGGCCTGCTGCCGTTGTTTGCCGATGCTCTTGCGCGTGCGATTGGCGCAGGCGACTCGCAGCACAGGCCAGTGATGGTCGTTCCGCTACCGCTGGCGCCGAAGCGATTGGCGGAACGGGGTTTTAACCAATCGGCACTGCTGGGGGCGCAAGTGGCAAAAATTCTCGCGCTGCGTTTTGACGCACGGGGCATGCTGCGGGTGCGAGAGACGCCCCCACAGACCGGATTGAACCGCGAAGCGCGGCTGAAGAACGTTCGCGGCGCGTTTGACTGTACGCAACGACTTGATGGGCACGTTGCTATTGTTGATGATGTAATGACCACCGGCGCCACGCTCTCGGAAGCGGCAAAGGTGCTGAAGAAAGCCGGGGCCGCCCGCGTCAGCGCATGGGTGAT
>JANMZU010000817.1:0-1878 GCA_031383585.1 Betaproteobacteria bacterium | reverse complement strand
GAAGAAGTGGGTGCTGCGAGCGCAGAGGTCGCGCCTGCCTTTGCGGCGTTACCTCCGCCCAGTGCCCCTACTGAAGGTACGGTGCTGCCTTTTAGCACGTCCGATAAGTTGCCAGTGACAGCGGTCTGCGGTGCTTTGCCCGTCGCTGCGGTGGCCGCTGTTCCCGCGCTAACACCGAGCCCTGTTTTCGCCGTATTTGAACCGGTTAGATTGACCTTTGACGTATCTACTTTAAAGTCTTTGGCCACTGCGCCGATGGGACCTGGCGCCGCCACAGCTACACCGACATTGGTTTTCACAGGATCGGTGCCCACTTTTGCACCGGTTGCACCGGTCTTTCCTGTGCTGTTGTCAACGGCAACCACTCTATTCCAGATGATGCACGGCGTTTCCACCCAGTGTGGCGACAATGAACGGTCTACAGTTGTGCACACGCGAACCCTGCCCTTGCCCAGCAACTGTTCAGCCAGTTTATAACCATCACTGTTGGTGCCTGCGGGCAGGCCCGGGCAATGCACAATCAACGGGTCCTTCGCATCCACGGTGCATTCACCCTGTTTGTTATTCGCTGGGGGTGCATTGATGTTGAAGTCCAACTTGAAGCCCGGGGTCAGCACTTGCGCCACCTGTGCCATTGCCTCGCCCCACTTTTTCTGGTCAGGTGATCGTTTTAGCTGGCAATCCATCACGCCGGCTTTGGGGATATCAATTTTCCCTTTGAATTCTTTTGTCAGCAGCGCGTTGCATTGCGTTGTGAATTGTGGATCGCTGCAGCCGATGGCCTTGGTGTTCCACAAGACGTCGTAGGAACAGGTTAATCCCGCCGCGGCAAAACGCTTTTCCTTATTCCACTTAATCATTTCTACTTGGGCATCGGTGATTTGCTCGCCCTTCGGTTTCACACAAACGAGGTTGATTTCACTTTTGAGGGTGGCCGATATTTTGTCGCAAGCAGCGAGGCCTGCCTGTTGCACCGCATCTGATACGCCGGTTTCCGCGCAAGTCATGGAGGTCGTTCGGATGACCGGATTGGCCGCAGTGCCGGGCACGCGAATCGTGGGCGGCAACGGTGTCGAGACGCATTTCGCAGCTTTAATTGCGGGGTACGCTGCTTGCCAAATTTTGACCATTCCCAATGTTGGCGTGTTGTTAAAACCCTTCGAAATTACTGCATTCAATACGTTGTCGCGGGTGGCGAAGTTACCCACTGCCTTGTAGCCAGCGACGCCGTGTTTGTTTACGATGGTTTTTGCGCCGATGCTGCCCGCAGCCCACTGCACGTCACCTGACTTGTTGCGGCTTGCATTACCCCGTGCATCCAATCCGAAATCACGATAAATTTTTATCGACATCGCAACGCGTATAGCGTCGTTAAGGCCAGCCGCCTTCGCCATGTCGTTTTGCTGGTTTGACAGATAGCGACCGTAGTATTCCACCGCGCCAGGCGTTATCAGGTCCCAGGTACGCTGGTAAACCGCATACTGGAATCCGCCGCTACTGACGAAATCCCGGCTACCGTCGCGCATGCCGTCGCAAGTCAACACCGCCGTGCTGCGATATTGGTCGTGACTATCAAAGTAATTCACACATCTGTCCCAGACTGGTTTTACGGTTGCTGTCCAGATGTCACCTTTGTATGGCAGTGCCAGTTGTTGCGACAGTGCCTCTACATTGGGTAGCCAAAACTGCTGATAATATTGATTCACCGGCATGTGTTGCGGATTGTTCACCACATCGTTCCAGCCGCTTGCCGCTGCACCGCCCACCGCAACAATTCCCTTGCCGATCGGGCCCAGATCATCGATGAAGGCTGAGCACTGCTGCACGACTTTCTTGGTGCTGTTGTAAAGCTTGATGACCGTGTCGGGTTTCAGTCCG
>JANMZU010000771.1:0-3877 GCA_031383585.1 Betaproteobacteria bacterium | reverse complement strand
ATCCACCGGATCGATTAATGGATGCGTACCTTTTGGATGCGTGACCCAAAAACCCATCATGCCCATTGCCATTTGTGTCATTTCATCCGCGTGCGGGTGATACATGAAGGTGCCCGGTCGGCGCGCGACGAATTCATAGACAAATGTTTTACCGGGGTCGATTTGTTTTTGATTCAGTCCACCTACGCCATCCATGCCATTTGGAAGGCGCTGCCCATGCCAGTGAATGGTGGTGTGCTCGGGCAATTTATTAGTGACAAAGAACCGCACGCGATCTCCTTCGACCACTTCGATGGTGGGGCCCGGAGACTGGCCGTTATAACCCCACAGATGCGCTTTCATGCCGGGTGCGATTTCGCGAACCACGGGTTCGGCAACGAGGTGGAATTCCTTGACACCCCGATTCATGCGCCACGGCAGGGTCCAGCCATTCAACGTCACGACCGAGTTGTAAGGGCGGCCATCCTTGGGTACCAGTGGCGGCATGGTGTCCGGCTTGGTCTGAATGACGGGCTCCGGCAGAGCAGCCATGGCAACGCGGCTGACGGAAGCGGCGGCGACGGCCCCGCCGACAATGCCCAGGGCGCTGAAAAATTTTCTTCTGTTCAACAAGTTGTTCTCCATGATTAGTGTGCTCCGCCGGATGCTTCGCTGGCCACCATGGCGCGTGGCATGTTGCCGCCGCCCGGTTTGCCGATCATCGCCATCTGCAAATCGCTTTCCGCCAACCAGAAATCGCGTAGCGATTCGATGTAGCTGTTCACCCCTGCAATCTGGGAGCGCGCATCGGAAAGTAGATCGAACACGCCGATAAGCATGCCGTTGTAGCGTAGCAAGTTTTCGTCTGAGATACGTTTACGTAGCGGCACCACTTCATCGCGGTAATGGCGCGCGATATCGTAGCTGATGCGATAGCCCTGATAACTCTCGCGCACTTCGGAACGCGCGTTAATGGCGGTCTCAGCGGTGCGATTCACGGCCTGCATGTAGAGTGCCTCTGCTTTTGCCACCCTGGATGTGCCCCAGTCGAACAAAGGTAGTTCGAGCGAAATCTCGTAGCCGCGGAGCACCGGCGCTTCATTGGACGTTTCGCGGAACACACCGACTTCGAGCACGTTGATAAAGCGGGTGGCTTTGCTCAAGCCCAGGTTTGAGGCGAGCGATTCGGCGCTGAGCGCAGCCCCCTTCACATCGAGCCGCGATAGCATGGCACGTTGCTCGATGTCAGGGCGCTCGTCCGGCACTTTCGGCAGATCGGGCAATCGTTCTGGCAGGGCGTAAGCGGTCTGCGCGCCCCACAAGCCCAACAGCCGGGTCAGTGCCTCGCGGGAGCGCACGGCAGACTGCTCTGCGCGCGCCACGTTCAGCGCGGCATCGGCATAAAAGCCTTGTTCGCGAGCCTGCTGCAAACGACTCCAGTTACCTACCGATGCCATTCGCCGCGCGAGTTCCGCACTGGCATCCGCGACCTCGCGCACCGTGCGCATGTAACGCACGGTCTCTTCTGCCGCGACCGCCTGGAAATAGGCTTTACGTGTCTCGCTCGCGAGCCGAATTGCGGTGACGGCGGCATTGCCCTTGGCGAGCTCAAAGCGCTGGGCCTCGACTTTAGCGGCGAGCGGCAGCGTGAGTAGCCTGACGAGATTGAAATGCAATCCGCGCTCGATCTCGATTTCGTCGCCGCGCTTGGTGCGGCTAAAGGAAAACCCAGGATTGGGCAAGCGGCTCGCCGCCACCATGCCCGCTTCGGCAAAACCCAGCTCGGCGAAATCGGCCTGTAACCCGCGATTGTTGAGCAGCGCGATTTGTACGGCTTCATCGGCGGAAAGCGGATTGGCGAGCAGCTCCGACACGCGTTTCGCCATCACGTCACGCTCACCCTCGGTTCGAGCCCACTTAACGTCTTTGCCTAGCTTGTTTTTGGTGATACTTTCAACTGTCGAGAATCCGCCATCATTGGACATCGTCGCGCAACCAACCAGCCCCAGCGCAACAAATGCTGCCCCGCTCAGTCTTGCAAATCGGGTAGAAAAGGGTATCGGCATCTCAGCCTCCATGGTTGTGGGGTCGGATCGCAGGCGCGGCTGGAGCGGGCGGCAATGTCTTGGTGCCTGGCGGCGGGGAATCGGCCGATGCCGGCAACACTGCCGGTTTGGTTTTGCCGATCTCACCTGCCGCACGCATTTTCATCGCATCCGCGGCTTCGCGCGCGTACGCCTTCCAACCACCGATCTTGCCGACGGTGTCATTGGCGTCCTTCCAGGATGAATTCTTGTCTTCCCCAAGCGGGCGGTAGTCGGCAAACGGCGAATGGTAAGTGTTCGCTGGAATAACCGCGTTGGCATTTGCCGGGTCAGACGCAGCGGCTACTGTATGGCCAAAAACCGCGCTGATGCAGGCGAACATCGCCCAGTATCTTCGTTTCATGTTTCCCTCGTTTGGTCAGTTCTGGGTGTAGAACACGGGGACGAACGGCCGCGATTTGCGCGACGCGCGTCTTTTTGAAAGACTGAACTTCCCCGCCTTTGTCGCCTAAATTGCGAAGGCTCGCGGCGGCGGGGAGATTAGTTCGGGGACAAACGAAGGCGGGGCGACCAGAGGCGCAGCATTGAAAATTTGCGTCGGTGGAAGCGTTGGGATGATCGGTATCTCGGGCGTGACCATTGCACCCGCTAAATGACACAGCACACAGTGGCTGCAACCTTGGTCTGATGCGAGCGTCTGCGCGGCAGACTTGCCATGACATGGCATCAATGCGAGGTCGTCGTCGTCCGCTAACGTTGCGGTGGACGCGGAACTGGACCATGCCGCTAACGGCATGACGGCGGCCAGCGCACCGACCGCAGGCAGCCAGACAATCATCCAGATCAGTAACAGTTTTCGAAAAATTTTCATACGCATGAGCAGACAAGCTTAGCGTCAAATGGTTCACCTGTCACAATTCTCTGGGGAGGCTTTGGCTAGTTCAACGTTAACCCTGCACTTCAAAAGAACTGGCCCATATTGTCCATGCAACCCCAATAGACTAAAGCGGGATACGTAAGATATTTGATCTGAACATCAAGATGCCAGTCAGCGAAAACGCGTCGGCGACGCCCTGCGGCAGCGTATCACTGTAGGGGCCGAGGCCCGCGAAGCTGAATCGTACTGTGCCGACCTTGGCAATGGTCGGCGCAGTTCTCGGGACTAAGCTGTCAGATGGGCAAGCCGGCGAACAGAGGATCATCGGCGCGCGCGTCTCAAACAAGTCGGCGGTAAATATCGAGCCATCATCCCGCCAGACCACGCCTTGAATCGTCAACCAGCGTGGCTTGCCGTCAATGTCATAAAGAAACCAGGTGCCAAATACGCCGTCGCTGCCAGTGGCATTGTGCGTGAATTGCAGCCCGGAACCATTGCTGGCGGGGTCGTACCAGAGGCCACTTATGTCGCCGAGGGCTCGTGCACGGCCTGCAACACCAGCAGTGGCAATTCTGGATTCGCTAAGGATCAGACCACCGGATGACGCCGCCACAACACGCAGTGCGCCGATAGCTGTGGGTGTGTACGGAACCTCGAAGCGGTAGGCGTTAAACGAAAGGGTGGAACACGGTGCCAGTGTTGGGACGGGGTCCAGGCGAATGACCACGCCGCCCAGCAACTGGCTGGCGGCCGCATCGACAAAGGGGGTCATGTATGGGCAACCGGCGTAAGTTTGGCCGCTAATCCCGATCGTCCTCGGGCGGCCAGGAAGATCTACAGCAGGCACGATATTGATGATCGGCGTGAGTGGCGAAGGAGCAGCGAGCGACGCAGTTGCAACGGCAGCCTGACCGGACCCAGCAAACGAAGGCTTTGAAGCAGGTGTGGGCGAAATGCCAGTGGCTGGGCGGCGTGG
>JANMZU010000396.1:0-1838 GCA_031383585.1 Betaproteobacteria bacterium | reverse complement strand
CGCTGCCGCATTTCGGGCATGTGGTGGTGCTGGCAAATCGCGCGTTCAAATCGGCAACGTGCCGGCGTCCGGTGGACCACGTCTTCGGCAGCATGCCGGTCTTGATGGCTAAAATAATGTCGTCCATCTCCGCGCCCGTGAAGAGCACGTCGCACTTACTCTTGCTGTAGGGCTCATAGCCGTGCGTCATCACGTTTGCCGGCATGGTGGTCTTGAATTCCGCCTCGCCCCAGAACATCACCACGGAGAAAATCTTCTCCTCTTCGACGCCCAGGAAATCCTGCAACGCCTTCACATGCCGGTAATTCTGGTGCAGCGGATTCTGGAACTGAAACTTCTTGCCGCCCGGCAAGGACTGCGTCCACTGCGGACTCTTCTCATCGCCGAAAATCCAGCCGGACATGTTCTTGGTCTCGACCACGAAAATGCCGAAGCGCGAAACGATGATGTGGTCGATCTGCGTTGTTCCACACTGGCCGTTGGCTAAGGGCAGGGTGACGTTGTTGATGTCTTCGTAGACGTTGGCGTCGAGGAGGACTTTCTTGGCGAGGGTGGATTGGAGTTCGCCGGAGAGGCCTTTGAGGAAGGACTTGAGAGACATCACTTTGACCGCTTATCGAAGGAGTCTTTGCCGAAATTTACTCGAAACTCAACGGTGGAATCGCGATTGAGTTCATGTTGACGGCCGCACCCATATCCACCCTTCGATTTCAGCTTTCAACAACTGCGTACTGGTCGGCGCCTGGCAGTGACCTGCAAGAAAGTCGCGAGCGGCAAGCAGGCAGAGGCATGCATCGAATACGTCCGCTTTTGCGTCGACGAATTTTTGCAAATCGGGCATAACGTCCCGCAGCTGCAATGCAATGGCCACTCGCACTGGCCGCTCGTCATCTTTTTTGTAGCCAGTGAACGGCAGACCGTTGCTCTTCAAGGTTGCTGCCGGGTACACCTCAACGACACCGCCGCCTTCAAAAGTGGGCGCCCACAACATTGGCAGAGGCATTCCCGACCGCAAACGAATCTGCGCCAAAACGTCCAATGCAGAGTGCGCTGCGCGAGCGATCTTGTCTGCTCCAATTTCAAGTGGCACCTTTTTGGTCAACCGGCGTACAACGAGATCGGTTTCGCGGCGAAATAACGAGTCTTTCTCTGCGTTTGCTGGCTCGCCGGCGCGATGTGCGCCGAGCATGATGCCTAATGGGATTGGCCAACCCAACGGCGCATCAATCGCCAACAGCACACTGGATTCTCGTTGTACAGCCGCCACGATGGCCGCAATACCGACATGAACGGGCGACCCCAGAATGCCAGCCTCGTGAACGATTACCTTCCCGCTTTCTACGCGACCAATTGCATAGCCGAAATTACTAAGCTGGGACGCCGCATCAAGCCCAATTACCAGCATTGTGCGCCTCCCGGCAAGCAACTTGCTCCGTCACTAGTTGTGTCCATCGATGGGCTCGTCTATCGTTGAGTAGTTGGAAGACAAAATTCGACTTCATGCCGTTTGTTGGACTCTGGTTCATCCTATAGCCAATAGCCATATCGCAAATGCAGGTCATGCGCGAAAGCGCCAGCGATCATGACATCCACGCCGAGCGTTTCCGCCACGCTCTGCAAGGCGTGAATCGCCTCTGTGTGCAGCACACGATCACGCTGCCAGGAGATATCGTGCAAGATAGTCGTCATACACTTGTTGTGCGGTTTCGATGCAGCGCGCATCGCCGGTGGCTAGTAGGCATCCGGCGGCTCGGGCTTGAGCGGCTTGTCCGGATCGGCGAGATTTTCAAACGCCGAAGTCACTCGCGCCACCTATCAGCCAAATTTTCGGCTGCTCC
>JANMZU010000760.1:0-2642 GCA_031383585.1 Betaproteobacteria bacterium | reverse complement strand
CGGCGCTGCGATCGGCACGACATGATAAAACCGCGCATCCATGGCCCGCGTGATGCGCCGAATGGTGCTGCCTTTTCCAGCGGCATCCATTCCCTCAAAGACCATGATGATCGAGCGCTCGCGTATCTTTTTGTGACGGGTAAGCAGATTCAGTTCGCCCTGTAGTTTGTCGAGCTGTTTCTGGTAACTCGGACGTTCGAGCTTGCGTGAATAATCCACCGTATTGAGCACGTCGCGCTTGTCGATGCTCGCCTGCGGCTGGGGCTCGGCGACGACAGTATTGCGGGGCGGCCCCTTCAGTCTTCGCTCCAACGCCTTCAGCAATAAACGGCCAGCGGCAATCGAGCGGTACTCGTGATTGCTGCCCTCAATGACATGCCATGGTGCTTCGCCTGTTGACGTCTCTCGCAGCGCCAGCTCGCAAACGCTGACAAATTCGTCGTAGTGCTTGAAATGTTTCCAGTCTTCCTTTGATACGCGCCACGCTGTCTTCTTGCTTTCAGACAATTGCTTCAGACGCACCTTTTGCGCGCTCTTGGAAAGGTGAAACCACAGCTTGATGATCAGGGCGCCTTCGGAAACCAGCATACGTTCGTGGTCGCGAATCCGCGCTAGTCGCTGCTGAAATTCCGCACTTGCCTCGTTATCCTTATCCATTACCCGCTGCAAAATCGGATCGGTGTACCAGGAGCCAAACAGGATGCCGACGCGGCCTTTCGGTGGCAATGCAGTCCAGAACCGCCACATTTCCGGGCGCGCGCGTTCGGCGTCGGTCGATGCGCCAAACGCATGCGTATGGATGTGTCGCGGGTCCATCCACTCATTGAACAGGTTGACGGTCTCGCCTTTGCCCGCGCCGTCCACGCCGTTGACGAGAATGATCACCGGGAACTTGCTCTTTTCAAGCAACTGATACTGCACATCGAGCAAAGCGCGCCTCAGCGCCGGCTCTGCTTCGCGGAATTCGGATTTTTTCAACTTGTGGCCAATTTCGGCGGATTCAAACACGTGAACCTCCCTGACAGGTGAAATGACAAATGGAATCCAGTTAACAAACTAGTTTCCCCAAAGTTTGCTTCTCGTTTATTGATATGTATCAGGCAGGCTGCGGTTTGCTGGCTGCTGCGCAGGAATTGGTGGCATGTGTGGGCCGCTTCAAAAAATGTACAGTGGTCTAAAGCCGCGTTCAACTTGGGAAAATCGTGTAGAGCGCCATTTGACGACCACTTCCAGAGATTTGCGTTCGGAATGCCGCGCCGGTGCTGGAGCTGCAGAGGGGTCGAACAAAAAATGACAGACCACAAGTTTCGAGCGAGAACGATGCAACTTGTGTACCAATTCGTCACGCAGACTTCGTTGACGCGGCGTCCGTTTCGGATTTGCCAACATGGTTTTTTGCTGGGTCACGTCCTGCCCGTTCAGGCACTTGTTCGGCGTTGAACCCAAAATCGGTCAAACTAGCGGTACATTCCAACTATTCATCTCAGGAGATCGCAATGACCCACGCATCAATGTTGAAAGCCAGAAGGCAGAATCAGAAGCACAAGCGGGAACTCGAAGTCGAAGTCAAGCGTGTTAAACGCGAGGCCAAGCAGGCCGCAGCCGCGCCCGTGGTAAAGAAAGAAAAGAAAGTCAGGGTAAAGAAGGAGAAGGTCGTTACCGAGGCAGCAACGCCGGTAAAGGTAAAGAAGGTGAAGGTGACGAAGGAAGAGATGGGTCGGGCCGAATCGAAGAAAGGCAAGGCCGGCGGAAAGTAAATTCTGGCTTCCCCGCGCCCCGCCGGTGCCATGCGCCTGCGGGGCTTTTGTATTTTGCGGGTTGAAATTGGCGCCCGGTAACGCCGCGCTTGCTTGAAGCTGACAAGAAAGCAGTCAATGTATTTACTGGAGGCACACCGCGAGCGCAGTCTTTTGTGGCTGCTCGCACTGACACAATTCACCTTGATCATGGATTTCATGGTGATGATGCCGCTGGGGCCGCAGATCATGGAAGCCTTCAAGATCGGCCCCGCCGCATTCGCCACTGCTGTGTCGGTGTACTCCTGGTGTGCAGGTTTGTCGGGGCTATTGGCCGCCACTTATATTGACCGTTTTGACCGCCGCCGTCTGTTGCTCGTCACGTACGCGGCATTCGTGCTGTCCAATCTGGCCTGTGCTCTTGCGCCAAACTACGCCTCGCTGCTGGGAGCGCGCGCTTTTGCCGGCATCACTGGTGGTGTGATCGGTTCACTCGTCATGACCATCATCGGCGATGTCATCCCCTTGCAGCGCCGTGGGGCCGCAACCGGAATCGTGATGACAGCGTTCTCTATTGCCGCAGTAGCCGGGGTACCGGCGGGCGTGTTGCTGGGTGCCCACTACGGTTGGGCTTCTGCCTTCTATCTGTTGGTGGCTCTCTCGGCATTGGCGTGGATCGCGTGCATGAAGCTGGTGCCGCCGCTAAGCGAGCATCTGGCCAACGCGCCGACGCCAATCTCGCAGACGCTGCCGGCGCTATGGAGCTTGACCAGACAGCCTAACCACTTGCGCGCTTTCCTGCTCACCTTCACGATGATGGTGTCGCACATGATGGTGATCCCCTTCATCGCGCCCACGCTGGTTGCCAATCACGGCGTGTCGCCGGGTCAGTTGGCGTGGATTTAC
>JANMZU010000742.1:0-2696 GCA_031383585.1 Betaproteobacteria bacterium | reverse complement strand
CGCCGTCGCTATAGAGATACAAACTGCCACCGTCGAGGCAAATCTCTTCATCCGGAAATTCAATGCCGGACAAAATCCCCAACGGCGGCATATCCGCTTCGAACATCAAAAATTCTCCGCCGGCCTGGCGGAAAATAGGCGGCAAATGCCCCGCGTTCGCAAAGACGATAACTTCCGTGAGCGGATCGTAGGTGCCCGCTATCATCGTGACAAACATGCCATGCGAGCTTGTCTCGACCACTTCATCGTTGATCGCCGCGAGCAATCTGCCCGGCGTCTGCATGGTCTTACACAAGCATTGAAAAAGGCTTATGGTTTTAGACATTAACATCGATGCCCGTATGCCTTTGCCTGATACATCGCCTAAGCTGAAAGCAATGCGTCCATCAGCCAGCACCACATGCGAATAGAAATCCCCCGATATTTCGTGTGCAGGCAAATTGATCCCAAAGATGGGGAAGCGCGGCTCGGGATTACGGGGTAACAGACTGCGTTGAATCTCGCCTGCGAGGCGTATTTCCTGGCGCAATGACTCCTGGGCCACTCGCTCCGCCGTCATTCTCGCGTGGTGGATAGCAAAAGCTGACAGCGATGCAAGCGCGGACAGCAGGCGACCGTCCTTTATCGTGAACAGTGGGTGTGCACCGGCTTTGTTGATGATCTCAATGGCCCCGAAGGGTTTACCCTTCATTGCGAGCGGCGCGCAAAGAATTGAATGCGTCACAAAGCTGGTTTCCTCGTCCACCTTGGCGTCAAAATCCTTGTCGCCACGCACATCCAGCACCATTTCCAGCGAATTGTTGATGACGGCACGGCTCAATATGCCCTTGCCAAACGGCACTGAAAGCCCGGTAACGTCCATCGGCCCGGCACAAAAGCGGCAGACCAGATGAGTCTCTTCGGGATTGAGCAAAAATACCGATGCGGCCTCAGCATCCATGTGCTCCATCACCCGCAGAGTGGCGTTACGCAACGTCTCATCGAGTTCGATCGATTCAGTGAATTGTGCACCCAACGAGGCTACAAACTCTATCTCCTGCATGAGATGGCTATCGGGGTCGATCATGCATCCTTTCGTGGGACCGGCAATGGGCAACGCACGACATGTGCATCCGGACAGATTGTCGCTGATGGGGAGAGTGATTGGCAAGGCGCGGGTGCAGGATGCCCGTGCACGTTTCAAACTGCCAGTAGCCCAACTGCCAACTGGTCGGGGAAGATTGCTAGAATGAACAACAAACATAAGAGGAAAAACCATGCGACACGTTGGCAAATTCGTGGGCCTCGCTGCGAAATCTTTACCGGCGATGATGGGCTTTTTGTTTACGGCGGGAAGCGTAATGGCGCAGGAGTGCGTGAATCGCGGCGAACTCGATGCGATGTATTGCGATGAGAACAAAGACCTCGTTGCCGATACACCGAAAGACCCGAAGAAATTGAAAACACCATCGACCGTCGTCTTTACCTATACGCCCGTCGAAGATCCGGCTGTATATGAAAAAGTGTTTGCGCCGTTCACGGACTATCTTGGCAAATGCCTTACGAAAAAGGTCGTTTTTTATCAAATTCAGTCTAATGCCGCCGAGATCGAAGCAATGCGCTCGGGCCGCTTACACGTCGGGGGATTTTCAACCGGGCCAACTGCGTTCGCCGTAAACCTCGCTGGCGCAGTACCCTTTGCCATCAAGGGGGACGCGAAGGAGTTCCAAGGCTACAACCTGATTGTGGTGGTGAAAAAGTCGTCCGCATTCATGAAGCTCTCGGACCTCAAAGGTAGGAAAGTTGCGCACACGGCCCCGTCTTCCAACTCCGGTCACATGGCGCCGATGTCGTTGTTTCCAGCTGAAGGCCTGACGCCGGAGAAAGACTACAAGATCCTGTTTTCGGGCAAACATGATCAAAGCGTGATGGGCGTTAATTCAGGTGATTACGATGCCGCTGCGGTTGCGTCTGACGTATACCACCGGATGGCCTCACGAGGCCAGATCAAGGAAGACGATTTCCGCATTATCTACAAGAGCCAGAAATTTCCAACCTCCAGTTTTGCCTACGCGCACGATCTGGAACCCGCGTTCGCCAAGAAAATGGTGAAATGCTTTTACGACTATCGATTCACCGCGGAAATGCAAAAAGCATTTGACGGCGCTGACCGATTCTTCCCGGCTACATTCCAGAGGGATTGGGAAGTAGTCAGGAAAGTTGCAGAAGGTTCGGGCGAATCATTCAATCGCTCCAATTACGACAAGCAGACCGCAAAAGAAGCCGAGGCCGCAAAGAAAAAAGCGGAAGACGCTGCCAGCGTGAAGAAGTAGCATCGTAGATTAGTTGCCAAACCCCCGTCTCCCGGCCTGTCGGCCACCCTCTCCCACGAGGGGCGACGGGTCCATACTGATAGTCGCCTCACTTGTTTAACCGTTGGATTTTTAACTGATGCCCTTTCGCCGCCACGCTTCGCCTCTCGCAATGGTAGCTGCTGCCGTATTCATGTTGCCCTCAATCACGCAGGCGGCAGACACCTGCAAGCACCGTGGCGACCTCGATACGCTGTACTGCGATGACGATGGCAATATGACCGCCGACGCGCCAACGGACCCCAAAAAACTGAAGAACCCTGCGGCGCTGATGCTGAGTTATTCGCCCCAAGAGGATTCGGTGGTGTACGAGAAACTGTGGACGCCATATGTGGATCACCTGAA
>JANMZU010000739.1:0-6993 GCA_031383585.1 Betaproteobacteria bacterium | reverse complement strand
TGGCCGGCGACGTTATGGCGGCGCAATATACGAAGGACGAAATTGTCGATGTGCTGTTCGCTGATCGGGAGGGAGCGCTGCAAAGCCGTGAGGGTCCAAACCACTATCGTTGCGGCGATGCGTTGATCACCGGATCCACCGGCGACCGGTGGACGGTTAGCCGGGACCGCTTCCACGCCAAGTACGAAGCTATTAGCGAAAACGCTGATGCGCCAGGCCTTTTCCGCGCCAAACCGGTCAAGGTATGGGCCAGGCAGATGGAAGCTCCTTTTACGATCCCGCGCTGCGCTGGCGGCGACGTGCTCTCTGGACTTGCCGACGACTGGGTGCTGCAATATGCACCAGGCGATTACGGGGTGGTCGAAAATGCACGCTTTCAGCGCGTATATCGACGGGCTTGAGCTCCAGCCGCCAGCAAAATATTCGACGGCTAAAAGCGCAGCGGCGTGGCGTGCGGGCAATTTTCACATCCCCTGGTATTTGCTGGTGAACGCGACACTCTCCAAACGATTGCAATTTGCGCTATCGTGATGTCTATATTGTTTAGAGACTCCGATATGCGCCAATTCCTCGCACTCTTTGAATGCTGCACGCTCGCCTCCATTCTGGTGTTTGCGACAATCGCCGCAGCTGCACCGGGCGACCCGGCAAACCTGGTGAGTTGGCGCGCTGGGCTTTCTTCCTCAGCTCAACCCAATGCCGCCTACCTTAAGCGGGCCAAGTCGCTTGGCTTTGACGTGGTGATCAATCTGGCGCCACCGGAGTATGAAGAAGCCGTGCCCAACGAAGGTGCCATTCTTGCCGAGCAGGGCGTGGTGTACGTCAATATCCCGGTGCGCTTTGGCAATCCGACCGCCGAGGACTTCCGTATGTTCAGCGACATCATGAAATCGGCTGCGAAGAAGAACGTATTGGTGCATTGCCAGGTCAATTTGCGTGGTTCTTCGTTTGGCTACCTTTATCGCGTGATCCATGAGTCGGCCAACGAAGACGAGGCGCGCGGCATACTTACGGCGGTGTGGATGCCAAACCCGACGTGGAAAAAATTTATCGAAAGTGTCTTAGCGTCGGCGGGTCGAAAGGTGGAACTGCTCTGATGCACGCTGTGACGCGAAGTCCAGCCGACCATACCCGACTATGCAACGGCGGCAATGGCGCGAAATGAAACTTCAGCGGCCCAACCGTGCGCGCACCTGCGACTGAAAATAGCCATTCTCCAGATAGCGATACAGATTCTTTCCCGGGCATTCTGTGCCCGGCGCAACATCGCGATGACCGCGAATATTTTCGACAGAGACGCCATAGCGTTTGGCTAGCAAAGTCATCAGGCTGGCCACCGCTTCAAGTTGTGCGGCATTGGGCTCGACCTCTTCAAAATTGCCGACGACTTCAATCAGCGCATGGCCCGCGGGGTCATATGAAGTATTGGTGTCACCGGCGAATCGAATGTCGCGGCCCTCGTAAATCAACCCATCCAGATCGATCACGTAATGATAGGGAACATCGATCCATTGTTTGCTCTTGCGTGACCAGGACTGGAGGTCACGCAAGTATTGTTGCGGATCTTTGCCGCGTGGAAACGCCAGACCCTGATGATGCAGCGTGATGTGGCTGATCACGTGTTGCCGGGCCAGCGCCTCGTTAGCGGGCGTGCCGCCCCACTGCGATGTACTGATGATCCAGGGTGGTTCGGTCTTTGAAACCTCCTGTGTCGCACATCCAGTTGCAGCGACAATGACGACAAGAAGTAGGCAGTAAAAGATTCGTCTCTTCATGCTGATAGTTTCCACGATTTGGGCTTCCCTTCGCTGCTGCTGCATTGCGATTATGCCGTTGCGGTTTTAATGCGCCCCTGTCAACCTGGGCGAGCCGATTGATTGATGCGGCGCTTCCATTGCGTTTCGATCACGAGTCGGTACTTCTAATATGGCGTAGCATTTCGAATATTCTCATTAAACCGGCAGACAAGCATGGGCAACACTCTTACTTTCACCACTCGCTTTGGGCCTCCAATCTGGCGCATCATTTATGCCCGGCTGGGCCAGCTCACCCAAGCTCTAACTGTGTTGCTGACGACCATGGCGCTATCGCCTTCGGTGTTGGCGCTAAGCACATTGCCAATAGCGACTTCAGCAACGCTCACCGTGGTACCCGACATTGCACCAAACTTTGCGACGCGCACATTCGTGATCACTGGTGTCTGGCCGAATAGCTGCGTGCCACGAAGCGCAACTATCAGGCAGTCAGATCTGTCGCTCATTACCATCGGGCTGCAGAAATCTGCCGAGACTGTATGTACACAGGCGATGGAGCGCTACAGTGTCTCTGTCTCGCTCGCGGTAATTGGACCAGCGCCTGTGGCCGTGTATTCACCCGATACCTTGCAGCTCGCGGAAGGTTACGTCAGAGTCAGCAGCGATACGACCAATACAGTTTCCTTACCGATCATCACCGTCGTCCCAGGTGTGGATATTGCCGGTCGCCCGCGAACGATCATCATTACCGGGCAAACCTTGGCTGGATGTCCGTTCGCCGAGCCGTTCATTGACGCCAGCGCCGGCCAGTTGGTCGGCGGTGTCGCGATTCGACTCGACCCCGTTCAAACGCTGCTCGCATGCACTGGTACCGCGATGTCTCCATATCGGTTTGAACTGCCCTACACACCCGGTGCAGTCGGTAACCAACGGGTTGTAGCGGTTTCGGCAACTGGATTGATGCGAAGCGAATCGAGAATCCGTACCGTCGCGGCAGAGGGTCGTAGCAGCGCCATCGGTGACATTGCCGGTCTGTGGCATGACCCGCGAACGAGCGGCTCCGGGCTCCAGTTCACACACAATTTTTCCGGTAGTGATGGCGTATTCGGCACCTGGTACCTCTACGATCCCAACGGCCGCCCCCGATGGCTGTCGATTCAATCGGTCGTGTGGCAAGCAAGCGGTACCGCGTTTACGGCTGACTTGTACGAAACACGTTCCGCACCCGCCTTTTGCGTGGCAACGGGATGCCCTACAGATGTCATTGCGCCGGCCGCCGCAGTCAGCACGACCAAGACAGGTACAGTGCGCGCAACGTTTTATGGCGTCGGGCCGTACAGCGATACTGCGCCGCGAGGCGTCATTGAAGCGTTCTCCTCAAGTGGTGCGTCGCTGTTCAAGTCAGATGTTGTACGTATCGGCATTTAGCCGCTCCGCAAAGAGCGCAACACCAGCATTGACACGGTTCTCCGGTCATAATTGCGCTGAAACACCCGTGGATGCTGGTGTTTTGCCGGATGAAATTGATGACAACGCAGCTCGAACCCGCCGCGTTAAGCTCGTGTCACAGCGCGCCGACAGGCGCCCCGACTAACCATCAGGAGGATGTGCTATGAAGTGGACCGTAAAAGCCTTATTGGCCGCGACCAGCGTATTTCTCGCGGCCCAGGCAGCGGCGCAGATTACGCTCTACGAACATGACGATTTTCGCGGACGTGCTTTTTCCACAGATCGGCAGGTATTGAATTTCGCCGAGCAAGGATTCAATGATCGCGCTTCGTCAGTCGTTGTAGATCGTGGCAGCTGGGAAGCGTGTTCTGACGAGCGCTTTGGTGGCAGGTGCGTAGTCTTGCGCCGGGGCAGCTATTCGGCGCTCAGCGCTCTGGGGATGAACGACAAGATTTCCTCGGTTCGGCCCGTGAGTGACCGCGGCCGCTATCAAAATGAAATTCCACCGCCGCCGCCTCCAGCGCCAGCGCCAGTTTACGAGTATCGGCAGCGCCCCAGCGAGCGCACCTACGAGGCACCTGTTACCTCCGTGCGTGCCGTGTTCGGCCCTCCGGAACAACGCTGCTGGGTAGAACGCCAGCAGGTCACTGAAGGTGGAACGAACGACGCCGGCGGCGCTATCCTCGGAGCCATTATCGGCGGCGTTCTTGGCCATCAGGTTGGCGGCGGACGAGGCAAAGACGTCGCGACTGCTGGCGGTGCCGTTGCCGGAGCCTTGATTGGCGGCAACAATTCTGGCAACAGTAATGCCGTCACCTACGATCGCGATGTGCAGCGTTGCCGAGATGTCAGTCGCGGTCGGCCAGCGTATTGGGAAGTTTTCTACACGCACCGCGGCATCGAGCATCGCATCCAAATGAGTGCGCCTCCTGGTAATACCATTCTGGTCAATCGTGACGGTATCCCGCGGCAGTAACAATATGGTTTTCGTTAGACTGAAAAGCGGCCCCGCGGGGTCGCCTTTCAGTTGGCGAAATGGATCTTCACTGCCGAGCCGCGTCGCCTATAACAACTCTGGTTTTCTTGACCGGTAGTACCGGCTACTGGAGACACCAATGCGTCCTGCGCGTCCCCCACAATCACAGCTCTTGCCAGAGCAAGGCTGATCTTCAGATTTCTGGCGGAATTTCGCTCAGTGGCTCAGCGCTGTCGGCAAAAGCGAAACCGCTCCTTCCGGTCCGCTTGATCTGGTACATGGCACGGTCAGCAAGGCGCCTGAGTGTCGCGATATCGGTTGCGTCTTCGGGGAATATCGAGATCCCCACACTTGCCCCCGGGGTGATCGCGTGTTCAGCATAAGTTACCGGCAAGCAAATTTGTGCGACGATTTTCTCCGCCACGGCGATGGACTCGCCGCGACTCTTGAGACCTGCCAGCACCACGATAAACTCGTCTCCACCAACCCTCGCAACCGTATCTTCATTGCGCACGCATTTGAGCAATCGCGCCGCTACGGCCTTTAGGAGATGGTCGCCGGCTTCATGGCCCCAGGTGTCATTGACGGCCTTGAAACCGTTGAGGTCTACAAACATGAAGGCGACTCGCGTACCGTCGCGCATCGAAGAATGCATTTTCATCTGCAGACGGTCGTTAGCCAGATTTCCCATCGGCAGCCCGGTCAAGTGATCGCGCGCCGCAAGCTCGGCAATATGGTCGCGCTGGGCTTGCAACTCATATAGCAGGTCAACGATAGTCTTCTGGTAAGCCCCGAAAGCCGTGAACACAACGAATGGCATGATTGAGGTACTGACCAACAGGGTCGCCCAACCCGTCACGCTGGTCACATATACGTTGGCATCGAACGGAATCTTGAGAATTCCGCTCGTAAAGAGCACGCCAGCGACAAATATGATCAAAGCTGTACCAATGGCGACGGTGATAGCCTGGCGCATGGAGAGAAATGTACTCGCCAGCAAGCTGCAAATGACCAGAAACCACAAGCCAGAGCCAAGCAGGCCTAACGTGAATATTCCGCTGCAGCCGATCAGCGCAAACAACCCAATCAGGATATTCAGCTTTGCACGATAGGAAATGCTGTTGCGAACAAGATAGAGCGCTGCGACCATTGCGGCTAGAGCAATGTGAAGCGAATAGACATGATGCCAGCCTGTCGAAATGGTACGCGACACGGATACTGGCGTGGCAATGGCGGCGATCACAAACATGCCGCCCCACAGGCGATCAAGAAAGGCATGCCGTAGCGCCAGAAGCCGCGCCAGCGGGTCGGCATTGACAACCGGACTCGCGGCTACGGGTGGGCTTTCGTTTTTCATTTGCGCCAATTTCGGAACCTTGACTTGACGAGCATAGCAAAACGCCAAGGGTTCGCCTACTGAGAAAGATCCCCAAATCAGGGGAGTATGGGGCGGCTTGTCCGGTGCGATGGCTGGTATTGGTGGTGCCCTGTCGATTGTTTCTCGATTAATTCTTGGCGGAAGCTTCACAGGCTGCGAAAATTGGCCTCCTGACCAGCCCTGAAAGTACTTGCGTGATTACACCCGAAGTGTCATTCCCCACCATCAAGGCCATCCGCGCGAATCGCGCAAGGCTGGGCGATCTCGTTATCACCACCTCGGTCCGGCAAATTATCGACGACGCATTGGCATCGGCCGTTGGTGCCTCAACCCGGGTATGGCTGAAAGAAGAGCTCTTTCAATTCACCGGCAGCTTCAAGCCACGTGGCGCGCTTTCGGTAATGATGGATATGGATGCGCCTGCGTTGTCGCGCGGAGTGACCGGTGTATCCGCTGGTAACCACGCGATCTCACTCGGCTACTCTGCGCGCATTCTTGGTACCACCGCGAAGGTGGTGATGCCTAAAACCGCCAATCCGTTCCGCATCCAGGTATGCCGTGAATTCGGCGCCACCGTCGAATTGGTCGATACAGTCCACGATGCGTTCGCGCGCGTGAAGGAAATCGAGGCCACAGAAGGGCGTACGTTTGTGCATCCCTATGAAGGCCCGAAGACCACACTGGGAACTGCGTCGGTTGGCGTTGAATTCATCGATCAGGTGCGCGCCGTCGGTGCATCGCTGGACGCCGTGATCATCGCAGCCGGTGGCGGCGGGCTGACCAGCGGTGTCGCCTGCGCATTCAAGCAACTGAGCCCTAGAACGGCGGTCTATGCCGTCGAGCCTGAAAGTGCCGATAGTTTGAGCCGCAGCTTTAAAGCTGGCTCGCCGCAGTCCATCGAGGTGGTGCGCACCATTGCAGATTCGCTTGGCGCGCCACGCTGTGAGGCCTATTCGTTTGCGATCAATCGCATGTTTGTTGATGAAGTGGTGATCGTCACGGATGAGCAGATTCGTGATGCAATGCGGCTGCATTTTCGGGTGTCCAAGCTCGTCGTGGAACCTGCGGGAGCCGCGACGCTGGCGGCGTTGATGTATCCGTTGCGGGGGCGACTGGAGGGGAAGAGCGTCGGACTGGTGGTTTGCGGCGGGAATGTGGATGTAGCGACGTTTTCGAGGCAGGTTTTGCCTTGAGCCCAGTTCGTCAGCCCATCACAGCTTTCCTTGCCCCTCGTGGGAGGGGATGGCGCTGTGGTTTGTCGTGTAGCCCGGTAGGGATCATTGATTGGTGTCTCTCGTTTTGGCCAGCTCTATATCTGGCGCGCGTTTCCAGCGCTTTTCGCCTGTAAGTGCTCGTCAAATGGCGCTTTACGCCCAATATTGCGGGCTGTGCATTCCCGCCGATCGTTACAAAAACTGCAGTCTCTGCCGCAGCTG
>JANMZU010000738.1:0-5587 GCA_031383585.1 Betaproteobacteria bacterium | reverse complement strand
CCTCTGCGAATAAATGAATTGTTGCGCAATGAGTGGGGGGAGAGCCTGATCAAGTCGTGGAACAAACATGATTGGGCAACATTCCCCCAGCGGGTGAGCCTGAAGCTTGCCCGCCTGCTTGGCGCAAGCGCGAGTGAAGTGATTATTGCCGACTCAACATCGGTGAATATTTTCAAATTGCTGGCCGGGGCGTTAGTTTTGCCGGATGTCGAAACGCGCCGCATTATCGTTTCTGAGCGTGGCAATTTTCCAACTGACCTTTACATGGTGGAAGGTGTAAACGCGATGCTTGGTGGAAAGTACACGTTGCGACTTGTGGAGGCGGAAGAGGTCGAGGCGGCCCTTGACCACGATGTGGCGGTAGCGCTGGTTACTCAGGTGGACTACCGCACCGGTCGACAACACAACATGGCGCAATTGAATGCACGCGCCCGGCAAGCAGGAACGCACATCATTTGGGATCTCAGCCACAGCGCTGGCGCGATCCCGCTGGAGCTTGCGGGTGACTGCGCAGAAATGGCGGTAGGCTGCGGCTACAAATACTTCAACGGCGGGCCCGGGGCGCCCGCATTTGCTTATCTGGCAAAGGCACTGCAAGCAAACTTTGCGACGCCACTTTCCGGCTGGTTCGGCCATCAGTCGCCGTTCGCGTTTTCGGGAACCTATGTGCCTGCGGCTGGTGTCGAGCGATTACTTTGCGGCACGCCACCGGTAATAGCGCTGGCTGCATTGGAGTGCGGAATCGACACTTTCGACGGTGTCACGATGGACACGATAGGCAAGAAGTCGCGAGCGCTTTCCGAGCTCTTCCTGGCATTGATGCGGCAGGAGTGCGGAAACCATCACCTTGAATCCGTCAGCCCGGCAGCAGAAAACGCACGTGGTAGTCACTTGTCGTTTGCCCATGAACATGCATATCCCATCATGCAAGCACTCATCGACAGGGGTGTGATTGGCGACTTCCGGCCGCCCAACCTGCTACGGTTCGGTTTCGCGCCTTTGTACACCCGGTTTGTCGACTGCTACGACGCGGTAATTCAGTTGCGCGACGTAATGGCAAACGAGGAATGGAAAGCTGAAAAATATCAAACCCGCAATCGCGTAACGTGACCAGGCTGAGACCATTGCAATGAATACGACTGCTCCAATCAGAATTGACTTTGACTTACCTATGCAAGGCATTAAGCGCTCCCAACTTACCACTGGCGCGGCGTGGGCCAAAGTACTTCAAGAGCCGTCCGCACGCGAACGCATTGCGCTGAAAGCGCGTATCAAGAGTTTGCTGAAGGAGCAAAACGCGGTGTTGGTTGCCCACTACTATGTGCACCCGGACTTGCAGGACCTGGCTGAGGAGACGGGTGGATGCGTGTCCGATTCATTGGAGATGGCGCGATTCGGGCGTGACCATGCGGCTCAGACAGTGGTTGTCTGTGGTGTGCGCTTCATGGGTGAAACGGCAAAAATCCTCAACCCTGAAAAGCGCGTACTGATGCCGGAACTGGAGGCGGAGTGCTCGCTGGATTTGGGTTGTCCGCCGATAGAATTCACAAAATTCTGCGACGAACATCCGGATCGGACCGTCGTTGTGTATGCCAATACCAGTGCCGCCGTCAAAGCGCGCGCAGACTGGATGGTGACATCAAGCATCGGCCTCAAAATTATTGAACACCTGCACGCAAAAGGTGAAAAAATCATTTGGGCACCAGATCGACATCTCGGCAATTACATTCAACGCGAAACTGGTGCCGACATGCTGGTTTGGCAGGCTTCATGCATCGTTCACGATGAATTTAAGGCCTTTGAACTCGCGGAACTGAAGAAAGCGCATCCACGAGCCAAAGTTCTGGTTCATCCCGAGTCGCCCGAAGCCGTCATAAAGCTTGCTGATGTGGTTGGATCGACCACACAAATTATTCGCGCTGCGCAAACACTTGATGCGACAGAGTTTATTGTCGCGACCGACAAAGGCATTTTCCACAAAATGAAAGCATTGGCGCCTGGCAAGGTTTTTATAGAGGCGCCCACCGCCGGAAATGCCGCGACGTGCAAGAGCTGCGCGCACTGCCCATGGATGGCAATGAATGGTATGGCCAACCTGGCCGATGTGCTGACAAATGGCCGGAACGAGGTACACGTAGACCCTGGCGTTGGCCGTTTGGCCAAGCGTTCGATCGACCGCATGCTGGAGTTTGCGAAAGGACTGGATTTATCGAAAATGCCAGTCAAGAACGTCCCCGGTTTGCCATCGGGAATCGGCCCAGCATAATTGGACGTACGCGCCGGGCATGTTGGGTGCGGGCTAGCCGCCAAGCCGAGAATACCGCCAGCATTCAACGGCAGCCGGGCAGGGACGCGTCAGTCTCGATATAGACTACTTTTGCGATACCGCGCCTGAACGTGCCGCAGCCCGACCAACATCGCGGCGCTCGCTGGTAGCGCAAGCAGCACGCCGAAGAAACCAAATATATGCCCAAACGCGAGTAGCGCGAACAGTACGACGACCGGATGCAGACCAATGCGATCGCCGACCAGCCAAGGCGTGACCACAAAGCCCTCTATCAATTGGCCAATCGTAAAAATCACCCATACCAGTACGACGCCATTAAGCGACGGGAACTGCATGACGGCAGCGACAGTGCCTAACAGCAGTCCAGTGCCGCTACCGAGATACGGAATGAACACGAGCAAGCCGGTGATCAAGCCAACTGGTAGTGCCAACTCCAGACCGACGAGGTTCAGGCCAACGACATAGAACACGGCCATGATCGCCATTACCGATAGCTGGCCACGCAGAAACTCGGACAGCACAGCGTCGATTTCGCGGCTAATCGTGTTGATCGTGGCGTGGAAACGACGCGGTATCGACTGGTCGATATTCTTGATTACGCCATCCCAATCACGCAAAACGTAGAACAGCACAACGGGAATCAGCAGCAAATTAATGAGGAATCCGACCACTGCCAGCCCGCCGACACCAACGGAGGCAAATATTTTCTTCGCAACACCCGATGCATCGGCTGCGTTCTCAGTAACGAATTGACGGAAGGTGGAAATATCCAGCGCAATCGTTACGCCAAGTTTTTCATTCAGCCACGGAATAACGGTGGTTTTGAGTTTGTCGACAAAGCCCGGGAACTCCTGAGTCAACTGCGCCGACTCTTTCGCGAATAGCGGCAGAATGATCAACAAAAGCGCAGCTAAACCAAGAAGTAGCAGCAAGATCGCCAGCACGGTGCCCAATGTGCGCGATACGCCGCGCAGTTGCAGCCTGTCGACCAAGGGGTCGAAAATATAGGCGAGGATAGCCGCGGCCAGGAAGGGCGCCAGGATTGGTGAGAGCAGCCACATCAATGCACAGACACCGAGAATGGCAATCGCCGGTAGCGCGTAATTCCAATCGAGCCACGTTGGCGGCCGCGGCGAGCGTTTATCACGCAATCTCACGAGGAAATCTGGCGGCGCGTTGTGGCGCGTATTTGCGGGGCGGCGATTCGACATTTCCAGTAAAATTCGAGTGTTGATTTCCTGCATCGTAACTCATTACCGCTTGGCGCCGACGTGTTGGCCTCGGCGCACTGGCCATGACAAATTCCCTTTCCCCCCTGACCTACAAAGAAGCCGGTGTCGATATCGATGCTGGCGACCAGCTTGTCGAGAACATCAAGCCATTTGCCAAGCGCACGATGCGCCCGGAAGTACTCGGCGGCATCGGTGGCTTCGGGGCATTGGTAGAGGTTTCAAAGAAATACAAGAACCCGGTAATGGTATCCGGCACTGATGGCGTGGGCACTAAGCTGAAACTCGCGTTTCACCTGAACAAACACGATACGGTTGGCCAGGATTTGGTAGCGATGAGCGTCAACGACATTCTGGTCCAGGGTGCCGAGCCGATATTCTTTCTGGATTACTTTGCCTGCGGAAAGCTCGATGTCGCTGTCGCAACTGATGTCGTGAAAGGCATCGCTCACGGCTGCGAACTTGCGGGCTGCGCGCTGATCGGCGGCGAAACGGCGGAAATGCCGTCGATGTATCCGTTAGGCGAATATGACCTAGCTGGCTTTGCGGTGGGCTTGATTGAAAAGGAAAACATCATTACCGGTCGCAGTATCGCCGTGGGCGACGCCGTTCTTGGACTGGCTTCCAGCGGAGCGCACTCGAACGGTTATTCGCTCATTCGTAAAATTATTGAGCGCTCCGGAATCGACCTGCATGCGGCAGACAACAAGCAATTGGCGCTCGATTTGCTGGCACCTACCCGCATTTACGTGAAACCCTTGCTCGCACTGATGGCGCAATATCCAGGGCTGGTGAAGGGCATGGCGCATATCACCGGGGGCGGCCTGACTGAGAACATTCCGCGTGTACTGCCTGACGCCGTGACAGCTGCGATTGATTCGAAAACCTGGGTCGCCCCTCCCGTATTTGCCTGGCTTCAGGAGCATGGGAAAGTTGAAGCAGCCGAAATGGCGCGAACTTTTAATTGTGGGATCGGCATGGTGGTGATTGTTGCGGGTGAGAATGCTGCGATGACAATGGCGCATCTGCAGGCGGCCGGCGAAACTGTATTCGATATCGGCGAAATCCGCAGTCGTGGCGCGGGCGAGCCGCAGGCTGTCGTTGCCTGACCACATGGAAACTCCAGCATTGGCGGGGTTTTCGGAGCAAAAATGCCTTGAAGTGCCCGCCAAATATAGTGTTTTACAACTTTCTCCAACCCTGAGTCGAACCAGGTGAAATCGATCGTTATCCTGATTTCGGGCCGCGGCTCGAATATGGAGGCGATCCTGGACGCGCGCCTGCAGCTCGAGATCAAAGCCGTCATAAGCAACCGTCCGGACGCAACCGGATTGGAAACCGCTTCGCAGCGCGGATTCCGTACTTTGGTCGTCGACCACAAAACGCACGCCTCTCGCGAAGGCTTTGATGCGGCGCTTGCCGAGGCAATCGAAAATCTGGCGCCGGATTACATCATCCTGGCGGGCTTCATGCGCGTCCTTAGCGATAGTTTTGTCAACCGTTTTTCTGGACGAATCATCAACATCCACCCGTCGCTGTTGCCAGCGTTTCCGGGTTTGCATACACATCGTCAAGCGCTTCATTCCGGGGTAAGGATTCATGGCGCAACGGTTCATTTTGTTACACCACAACTTGATCACGGTCCGATCATTTCGCAAGCGGCTGTGCCAGTACTCCCTGGCGACGACGAGAGCTCGCTCGCGAGCAGGGTGTTGGCAGTTGAGCACCAAATTTACCCGCAAGCACTTAGATGGCTCGCCGCAGATCGTCTCTCGCTTAGCGCAAACGGCGTAGTCGAGATATTCGAGTTAAACGTTGCTTCCGGTATTGGGGAACAACTCCTCGTACCGAAAGAACTAGCGTAATGTGGTTTTTCAAGAGACTCATCTTCCCAGCGCTATCAGCCGGTTTCGCATTGCTCACCGCAGTGGGCGCATCGGGCGCCACGCGCGCGGACGGGGCCACGCCTTCAATTGTCAACGCCAGCTACCGAATCTACAAGGCGGGCATATTCATCGGCTCAGTTGAGGAGCAATTTACCCGCGACGGCGACAACTACCGGATAGTCTCG
>JANMZU010000691.1:0-1533 GCA_031383585.1 Betaproteobacteria bacterium | reverse complement strand
GCCTGGGAGATCGATTTGTTTGGCGGCGGACGCCGCGCCCGCGAAGCCTCTCGACTGAGATCCGACGCGCGAATCGGTGATTGGCACGAGGCGCGGGTCAGCGTGAGTGCAGAGGTAGCGTCGCAATATGTCAATTTGCGTACTTGCGAGGTATTGCTCACCGGTTACGAAGTCGACGCCAAATCACGCGCCGAAACTGCGCGCCTGACGATCCTGAAACGCGATGCCGGCTTCGAGTCCCCGGCGAACGCTGCGCTCGCAGACGCCAACAGAGCGGAAGCTGCCGCGCGCCTTACCGAGCAAAGCGCGCAATGCGACCTGCTCGTGAAGGTTCTCGCCGAGCTGACGGCAATGCCCGAGCCCAGGCTACGCGAATTGCTTTCGAAAAACCGCGCGCAGATTCCCGCGCCGCAGGGTTTTAGCGTTACCGAAGTACCTGCGGCTTTGCTATCGCAGCGCCCTGACCTCGCCGCAGCCGAGGCCGATCTCGCGGCGGCGATGTCGGACATTGGCGTCGCGATGGCGGACCGCCTGCCGAGACTGCGGCTGACCGGGAGCATCGGCTTTCTGGCCTTCAGCAGTCCCGGCGTGAATTCACGCATGCGTGACTGGAGCTACGGTCCGGGGTTAACACTGCCGATTTTTGATGCGGGCGAACGCGCGGCACAAGTTCGACTCCGGCAAGCCACCTATGAAGAGTCGCTGGCAACGTACAAGGGCCGCGTCTTGCGTGCAGTACGTGAAGTTGAAGAAGCCCTGGTGCGGCTCGACAGTGCGATTAAGCGCGAGGCCGATGTGGTGGCCGCTCTCAAGGGCTACCAGCAGTTTTTGGCTGCCGCCGATGCGCGCGTCAAGGTCGGCGCCGGGAGCCTGACGGAACTCGAGGAAGCGCGCCGGGCAGTGGTGGGCGCTCAAGGCAGTGCAGTCGGCGTGACGCGCGACCGGCTCACCAACTGGATAGCGCTCTATAAAGCGGTCGGCGGTGGCTGGCGCGACACGCCCGCCGCCGTCGCAGCAAACTGATCAACAGCCTTCGAGAATCAAATCCAGAAATGATGAAACCCCTCATGCCAAAACTCAAAACACTCAACTTCGAAACACTCAAAACAATGCAAAAGCCACACAAACTACTGGCCATCGGTGCGCTTGTTTTGCTCACCGCAGCGGCACTGATCGGGACGAGCGCGGCGGTCCGTGCGGCCGATGACAAAGCGGTCGCTGACAAATTCGCCAAACCTGCGCTAACTGTCACCAGCATCAAGCCGCAAAGCACCGCGCTGGCAGCTAGCTTTGGTGCCAGCGGCAATATCGTTGCCTGGCAAGAGGCGATTGTCGGTGCCGAGATCAATGGCCTCCGCATAAACGATGTTCGCGCCAATACCGGTGACGCCGTCAAAAAAGGCCAGGTGCTCGCGACCTTCGCCACTGAAACCGTGGAAGCAGAACTTGCCCAGAGCAAGGCCAGTGTCGCAGAAGCCGAAGCGGAGCTCGCCGAGGCGCAGGCAAACGCTGATCGCGCAAAATCACTCGAGG
>JANMZU010000690.1:0-1603 GCA_031383585.1 Betaproteobacteria bacterium | reverse complement strand
GGTCGGGAAATAAACGTGGCGGATGGGTTCGCCCGGCTCAGACAGTACCTCCGACAGCACCAGTTCGACCGGCTCGCAGTCGGCCAGCAGACTCAGGCGGGCCTTGCGTGGAAGCAATTCGATTAAATGGTTGCCAGCGTTCGCGATCTCGCTTCTCCTTATTATGTGGCGACAGCTCGTGACATCGGCGGAGCGATCTTGAGCTCTGCAATAGGCACCCGTAGAAGTGCAGTGTGCGCGTATCAGCGGCGGCGGTCTGTCTGTTGGCCAACATAGCGGCGGGAAAACGGCCACTACTGGCGTGCCATCGGGTGCGATTCAAACTGATGTGGTGTTTGTCTCCTCCCTTTTCAAAGGGAGGCTGGGAGGGATTGTGGGTGGCGGAAAATTCGCGGTTGACCCTTGTTTGCAACCATTTACAATCCCCCTCGATCCCCCCCTTTTCCAAAGGGGGAAGAAAATCATACGTGTCCCACATCAGTTTGAATCGCACCCCGTACCATCGCTAATCAATTCAGCGTCTGGTGGCTGGCAGCCTGGCGGACCTGAGGAATCGAAGCGAAAAATGAGATGGGCGAGGGCAGAATTTCACTCTTTTCAAGCCAATGCGTTTCCGAAACCCTTAGCGCATGCGACCTTACTGCGCCGCCTTCATGGGAAGCAGCCGGTCGTATTCCCGCTTGACCACGGCGTAACACTCGCAGCTGCGTTGCTCCAGGCCCGGGCGATCCAGCACTGAAATATGGCCACGGGCATAGCGGATGAGCCCGGCCTGTTGCAGCCTGAGCGCTGCCTCAGTCACGCCCTCGCGCCGTACACCAAGCATATCGGCGATCAGCCCCTGCGTCATCACCAGTTCGTTGCCAGGCAACCGATCCAGACTGAGCAGCAGCCAGCGGCACAATTGCTGGTCCAACGAATGATGACGGTTGCATACAGCGGTCTGCGTCATTTGCGTAATCAGCGCCTGGGTATAGCGAAGCAGCAGATGCAACACCGCGCCGCCCCGGTCGAACTCCAGCTTCATCGCATTCGACTTCAGACGATAGCCCAGGCCGGCACTTTGTACGACTGCACGGCTGGGCGTAGAACCGCCGCCCATGAACAGAGATATGCCAACAATGCCCTCATTACCGACAACGGCGATTTCGGCCGACGCACCGTTCTCCATCACGTACAGCAGCGAGACGATAGCGGTGATCGGAAAATACACGTGCGCCAGGACTCCCCCCGATTCATAAAGTACCTTTCCCAGCGGCATGTCCACGGCTTCAAGATCGGGCAGCCAGCGTTGCCACGCATCGTCTGGAAGGGCGGCAAGCAATTGATTTGCTCTCGGGTCGGAAAGAGTTGCCATTGGGTGCATCCGCAGGAAGCTCACATCGTGAACGACCGGCGCGGTGTTTGTGTCGAATATGTGGATTGTAACCTTCTGTGCGCCGCGTATGTTCGCAACCGGACATACGAGACTAAGCTTTAATCGAGTAAATCCGCGATGCGTTATCCAGCGCACAGTCCGCAGCGGCGAAGAGTGGTAATTTTGACATAGCAGGTGTTTGCAACCGCCGTGGCAAGGCTGGCGCGCTGAGATTCTAGTCTTGAT
>JANMZU010000658.1:0-4627 GCA_031383585.1 Betaproteobacteria bacterium | reverse complement strand
CATGCTCCCTTCGGATGGTCGCGCATGACCAAGCCGAGATGGGAGTAACGCACACCGTATTGCGAGAGGTCTTGCCCGGTTCGGGCGATCAATGCGATTTCTCCGCCGGAGGCTTCGAGCTTTTGCCGGGCGTCGTAAGCCAGACCGAGTGCCTGCTGCACTACGTTGGCATCTGGCGCACGTTGCTCGCAGGAGCTGCCAGCTTGCACCTCACCACTCGCGGCTGCAAACACGAATGCGAAAACTAACGTATGAAGCTGCTTCACCATTGCTCCACCGCGCGCGTCTGTGATGTCATCGTTGTTGCGCGCGAATGATGGAGCAACGACTTGCCCAGTTCGTTGGGCACGAACAAAAGTGCTCTGCCCGCCGCAACCAGCAACACGCCGGTCGCAGACACCGTCGCCTGCAGTGCGGAGCCGACGCCGATGGCCGACCCTTCGATCACCTTGCTCGAAACTTGCACCGATGCTTCCGTTCCACCAGCCAGCCCGCGCAACGTGATGACCGATACGTTGCCTATCGTTTTCACCGCGGTGACTGAAAGCTGCCCACCATCCCTGAATAGCTGGGCCGAGCCATCGACCAGCGCAACTGGAATGCCTATTGATGCGTTGATCGACGCGCGCGAGGGATCAGTTACTGAGTTTGCCTGCGCGCCGGAAGCGGCAATCATCCATGAAAGCAGCAGATACAGCACAACCCTGTTCGCGATGGCAACCACGTCGCTCAAGATGCGCTTGATATTCGCCGCCAGATGTTCTCGCAACGTACGTGGGGGCATCATATCGAGGCCTTGCCATCGATCGCTTCATCGAAAGGTACGATCACTGGCGCGGCATCGCAATCGCCGCCAACAGCCAGCGCATCTTTCGCCCGTGTTCTGATCTCGTCGATTGCCCGGTTTTTAATCGAGCCGATTGGGTCCATGGCGTAGCCGATCCATGCAGGGATCTTGACGATATGGTCATTCACCAACTTGATCGCCAGGCCTTGAGGCGAGCGCACGTAGCCGACCAGTTCACGGACTGGTTTGACCTTGTCGTTTAGCGCTTCCGCTTTCTGCAGCAGATTATTGGCATTGCAGGATTTGGTTGGTGCCTGATCAGCTGCTGATTCGCGTGGGGCGCTGATGGTCACTGATTCAAGCGCGATCTCTACAGGTGATTCAATCGGCACGCCCAGTTTTGCCGGCTCAACGCAAGCTGGAAAACATTCGTTCTCCGATGCATGCGCCGCTGATGCTGTAGCCAGCGCCAATATCGTCAGGGTTCCAACCAGCTGTTTGTTTTTCATGAAGATGTACTCCGTTGTATTTATTTGGTCCAACTCGTCGCCTGGCTCGATTCAACAGCTCTTGATGCAAGGCGTGGGCGAATTGTTATATGGCATGGGTTTGATCGCAATACTTCCTTGTTGTAGTATTGAAAATCAATACCAACTGGACTCTGCGCCACTACAATGACGACTAAAGCCCACGCCAGCACGCTGATTCGCGCTTTGAAGGCAACACTGAAAGCACGTGCACTCACCTATGAAGACTTGGCCAA
This sequence comes from Betaproteobacteria bacterium, assembly GCA_031383585.1. Taxonomy (GTDB): domain Bacteria; phylum Pseudomonadota; class Gammaproteobacteria; order Burkholderiales; family Usitatibacteraceae; genus UKL13-2. Next base: position 3,077 of record JANMZU010000658.1, on the reverse strand, counting down.
GCGCCTGCGGCTCTCGCATGCCAGCGTCAAGCGCCTGTTCGCTGAAGAATCATTCAGCCTGAAGCGCATCGAAGAGATATGTAACGTTTTGGAAATTGATTTTTTCGATCTCGCGCGACTAGCTCGTGGCGCCAGCGCCGATACCGACGAAATGACGTCCCAGCAGGAGCAGGCGCTGGCAGGCGACGCGCGCCTGATGGGCATGTTCTATCTCGTTTTCAATGATTGGACCGTTGACGAAATCCTTGAGACGTATGAAATCAGCAAGTCCGATTGCACCGGGCTTGTCCTGCAACTGGACAAGCTGCGCCTCATCGAACTGGGCGCAAATAACGCCGTGAGATTGAAAGTGCCAAAGACCCTGCGCCTGCAACGCGATGGCCCCATCCGCCGGTCGCATGGGACGAAAGTGATGAGGGACTTTCTGGATGTGGATTTTGCTGAAATGGGTGGCTACTTTCGCTTTGAATTTCGCGACGTCTCGCGTGCCTCGGTTGCCCATCTTGAGCGAAAGCTGGAGCGGCTGGCGCAGGAGTTGCACGAGCTGGCCGAGCTGGACAGCTATCTGCCACCAGATCAACGGCAGACCATCGGCCTGGCGCTCGGCATGCGCCCGTGGACAATGTCCTGGGTGACCGGGCTAAAGAAAAAACCAGCCACAACTAAACAGGCAAGCACGAAGAATTAGCTGCTGTCGCACATCGTCCGTAGAATAGCGGTTCACAAAAATTGCCGGAATTCCCGTGTTCGCCTACTTCGAAAAACGTGTCGACCCTTATCCTGAAGCGTCGCCTGAGCCCACGCCGAAAGCGTTCATGGCGTTTCTATGGGCTGCCACAAAGGGGCTGCGTCCGTACCTGCTGTCGATGACGCTTTGCACGGCTGCGATCGGCGTGTTCGAGGCGTTCTTGTTCAGCATGCTTGGGCAGGTTGTCGATTGGCTCTCCAAAACCGAACCTGCCGCCTTATGGACGACGCAGCGCGGCAATCTTGCCTTGCTCGCGGCAATTCTGGTAGCTAGTCCCATCGTGGTCGCATTGCAGGCAATGCTGAAGCATCAGGCAATGGCCGGCAATTTCCCGATGCTGCTGCGTTGGAAGTTTCATCGATTGATGCTCTCGCAGAGTTTCAGTTTTTACCAGGATGAATTCGCCGGTCGCGTCGCCACCAAGGTAATGCAAACCGCGCTCGCGGTGCGCGATGTATGGATGATCGTGGCTGACATCCTCGTTTTTGTCGCGATCTATCTGGCGACACTGATTCTGATCGTCGGTAGTTTTGATCTATGGGTGGTATTGCCGTTCCTGGGATGGCTGCTGTTATACGCACTGGCTGTCAGGTATTTCGTGCCGCGACTGGGCAAGGTGGCGCAGCAGCAGGCCGACGCTCGCTCACTCATGACCGGCCGCATCACCGATGCCTACACAAACATTGCCACCGTGAAGCTGTTTTCACACACCAACCGCGAAGCGAATTACGTGCGTTCGGCCATGCAGGATTTCATGGCAATCGTATATCAGCAGTGGCGCTTGATCACCACGTTTGAAGTCGTGAACCAGGTATTGAGCGTGCTGCTGATCGCGTCAACCTCCGGTGTCACACTTTGGTTGTGGATGAACGGAAAAATCGGCGTCGGCGCGGTCGCTGCCGCAACCGCGATGGCGCTACGGCTGAACGGTATTTCACACTGGATCATGTGGGAATTCGCAGCCCTGTTCGAGCACATCGGCACGGTGCGCGATGGCATGACCATTCTCTCCAAGCCGCACATGGTCGTCGATGCCGCCGATGCCAAGCCGCTGCATGTGTCTCGCGGAGAAATTCAATTCAACAATGTGACCTTTGCGTACGGCCTTCGAAACGAAATCGATTACGACAGCGACAAGAAAAACATCATCGAGAAGCTCAATCTCACCATTCATGCCGGTGAGAAAATCGGCCTCGTTGGTAGGTCTGGTGCGGGTAAATCCACCATCGTCAATCTGTTACTGCGCTTCTACGATATTCGCGAGGGTCAAATTCTGATCGATGGCCAGAATATTGCCGGCGTCACCCAGGACAGTCTGCGAACCCAGGTCGGCATGGTCACGCAGGATACGTCCTTGCTGCATCGCTCAGTACGTGAAAACATTGTTTACGGCCGCCCAGATGCGACCGATGAAGAAATGTTCGCGGCAGCAAAACGCGCCGAAGCGCACGACTTTATTCTGCAGCTCACCGACCCTGCAGGCCGTCGTGGCTACGACGCCCACGTGGGTGAGCGCGGTGTGAAGCTTTCCGGTGGGCAGCGGCAGCGCATCGCCATCGCACGCGTGAAGCTCAAAGACGCACCGATACTGCTACTTGATGAAGCCACCAGCGCGCTGGACTCCGAAGTGGAAGCGGCGATTCAGGCCAGCCTCTACCACTTGATGGAAGGCAAAACCGTGGTGGCGATTGCGCACCGGCTATCGACGATTGCTGCGATGGACCGGTTGATCGTGCTCGATGAAGGGCGCGTGGTGGAAGAGGGCGATCATCAAAGTCTGCTCAAGCGTGATGGCTTGTATGCAAGATTGTGGGCGCACCAGAGCGGCGGATTTTTAGGCGATGCGCTGGATGAGGGTGAGGTGGGGACGGTCGCGCGTGCAGATGCGCGAGCCTGATTTCAGTTATCACGGCTGGCATCAGGTGCCTCGGGCGGCGGCGGTAATTCAATCTTCGTAGACTTGCGGGGCGCCTTGGGTGCCGGCTCGGATTGCATCAGCTCTGCGGGATAGGATTGACACATGCGGAAAGCCTCTTCCGGATTCGCGTTCAGCCAGCGGCCGTAATCGTCCGGGTGCAGGACCACCGGCATGCGCTTTTCTTCACCGTGGCGATGGAAGTGGCACATCACCCGATGGTCGTCAGCGTTCACCGTCAGCATCGTGAATGAATAAAACGATTCCTCACCGTGCTGCCAGTGCTCCCACAGGCCGGCGATGGCAAATTGTTCCGTGTCTTTGAGCCAAATCTTCCAGCGCACCGCCTTGCCGGTTTCCCAGTTGGGCTCGTAAAAACACGACACCGGAATCAGGCAGTACTGGCGATTCTTC
>JANMZU010000656.1:0-4590 GCA_031383585.1 Betaproteobacteria bacterium | reverse complement strand
GGGGTCTCGATGAAGCCGTAATCGTTTACGCGAGCATAGAGTGCGAGTGAATTGATCAGGCCGATGTTTGGGCCTTCGGGGGTTTCGATTGGGCAGACGCGGCCATAGTGGGTTGGATGTACGTCACGAACCTCAAAGCCGGCGCGCTCGCGCGTCAGGCCGCCTGGACCCAGCGCGGAAACGCGGCGCTTGTGGGTAATTTCGGAGAGGGGATTGGTTTGGTCCATGAATTGCGAAAGCTGACTGGAGCCGAAGAACTCTTTGATTGCGGCCGAGACTGGTTTGGCGTTGATCAAATCGTGCGGCATCAGGTTTTCGCTCTCCGCTTGCGAGAGACGTTCGCGCACTGCGCGCTCCACACGCACCAGGCCAGAGCGGAACTGGTTTTCTGCCAATTCGCCCACTGAACGAACGCGACGATTTCCGAGGTGATCGATATCGTCGATTTCACCACGACCATTGCGAAGCTCAACAAGAATCTTGATCACGGCAACGATATCTTCCGTCGACAGCGTCATGGCGCCTGTGAGCTCTTCACGACCGACACGGCGATTGAACTTCATGCGACCTACCGCGGAAAGATCGTAGCGATCTTCGGAGAAGAACAGCGCGTTAAAGAGGCTGTTGACGGCATCCTCGGTCGGCGGCTCGCCCGGACGCATCATGCGGTAAATAGCGACTTTCGCATTGAGTGCATCGACGGTTTCGTCAATACGCAACGTCGACGAAATGTAGGCGCCCTGATCGAGATCGTTTGTGTAAATCGTGTAGATCGTTTCGACGCCAGCGTCGATCAGCTTGCGCAGCGATACTTCCGTCAACTCTTCGTTGGCATTGGCAACGAACTCGCCAGTCTCGGTGTTCACGATGTTGGTCGCCAGCACGCGGCCGATCAGATACTCGTCATTCACGGCAAGGCGTTTCATTTTTGCGGCTTCAATGTCGCGAATGTGCTTGGCCGTAATGCGCTTGTCTTTCTGGACGATTACCTTGTCGTCTTTGGACATGATGTCGAACTTAGCAATCTCACCCTTGAGGCGGTCTGCGACGAGTTCGAGCTCGATCTCACCTTTTTTCGAGATGTGGAATTCATCGAACACAAAGAACTCGCGCAGGATCTGATCCGGCGAATAGCCCAGCGCCTTGAGCAGAATCGTGACCGGCATTTTGCGACGACGGTCGACGCGGAAGTACAGGTAGTCCTTTGGGTCGAATTCGAAGTCGAGCCATGAGCCACGGTAAGGAATGACGCGCGCAGAAAATAGCAGCTTGCCCGATGAGTGGGTCTTGCCGCGATCATGCTCGAAGAATACGCCGGGCGAACGATGCAACTGCGACACAATGACACGTTCGGTACCATTGATGACAAACGAACCATTGGCAGTCATGAGCGGAATTTCGCCCATGTACACTTCCTGCTCCTTCAATTCTTTTACAGTCGGCTTGGACGCTTCGCGATCCATGATCACCAGGCGCACTTTGGCGCGCAGGGGTGATGCATAGGTAAGACCGCGTTGCTGACACTCCAGCACGTCAAAGGGTGGCTGGCCGAGTTGATAGCTCACATACTCGAGACGTGCGAACTGATTGTGGCTCACGATCGGGAACACCGAGGTGAACGCAGATTGCAGGCCCTGGTTGTTGCGTTTGGCAACAGCGACTTCGGCCTGCAGGAATTCGGCGTACGAATTCAGCTGAGTCGCCAACAGGAAAGGGACATCGAGAACGCTCGCACGCTTTGCAAAGCTTTTGCGAATGCGTTTTTTCTCGGTATATGTATAGCTGGAAGTAACGGCGTGGGACATAAACTCTCCGAACGTTGAAAGGAGTCGCAAGCTGGCGCTTACGTCAATGTTCATCGACTGGCGTTATCGGTGACTTGGTAACGTCAAGTTAGGCGAGGGGCCGCTACCCCTCTATGGCTGACAGCAATTGTTCATTGCCCGACCAAACTCTTCTTCTGCAGTCGTATCAGAAGACAAAGCAAAACGTAATTCGTTCTTGCGCTTTGCTTTGGCATCTAAATTCAATCACTAGCATTGGCTTGCTTTCCAAGGCACTTTTGCCCCGAGAAGCCAGTGAATACTGGCGCTTCAGAATCCCCAACCACTTCAAAAACCAACTCCCGCAACGGGCTTCCGTGCGGGAGCGATTTTATTTACTGTCAAGCTTTGCTTACTTCGCTTCGGCTTTCGCACCAGCGTCGGTCAGTTTTTTGACGATTGCGTCTGCGTCGGCTTTGTTGACACCTTCTTTAACAGCCTTAGGTGCACCTTCAACCAGCGCTTTGGCTTCTGCCAAACCAAGACCGGTGATCTCGCGAACCGCCTTGATCACGTTGATCTTGTTCGCCCCGAAATCAACCAACATCACGTTGAATTCGGTTTGCTCTTCGACGACTGCAGCGGCTGCACCGGCGCCAGCAGCAGGGGCCGACATCGAAGCAGCGGATACGCCGAATTTCACTTCGATTGCCTTGACCAGATCGTTGAGATCCATCACCGTCATGGAGTCCAGCGAAGCCAAAAATGCGTCTTTATCGAATGCCATTTTGAATTTCCTTTGAAAAAGTTAAGTTGTTACGAGTATTTGGGAGCAGCTTATGCTGCAACGCCTTCGGATTTTTTCTCGGCGACCGCCAGGATCACACGCGCCAAACCAGACATCGGCGACTGCATGAGACCAAGCAATTGCGACAGCAGAACTTCTTTGGACGGGATATTGGCTAACGTTTGCACGCCTGCCTTGTCCAGAATCTTGCCGCCATATGCACCAGCCATGATCGCGAATTTATCGTTGCCTTTAGCGAAATCACTGACAACTTTCGCCGCGGCGACTGCATCAACCGAGAAGCTATATATCAGCGGGCCGACCATCTTGTCAGCGGCAACCTCGAAAGGTGTACCGACTACCGCGCGGCGGGCCAGCGTGTTCTTTAGAACACGCATGTAGACGCCCTTTGCGCGCGCATCGCTGCGCAATTTGGTCAGTTGAGCTACCGAAGTACCCCGATACTCTGCGAGCACCAGCGTCTGGGCTTTCGACACTTGCGCGGCGACTTCCGAGACGACTACTTTCTTACTATCCAGATTCAAACTCACGCTTGATCTCCTTTACGTTAATGATCGAATACACCAGTCGATGCACTCAAACACACAGCGACCTTGCTTCGGAGATCGGCGCCAACAATTTTATGTAGACGTATCGAAATCTTTGCTGGGACCGCCATCTGCGTAGGACGAAATCGCCATCAATTAAACCCCGGGCAATATTCAAACAACTACCCGCGATTCCTACGGTCTTTGACAACCCTCCTGGTTCAAGAAACTGAATCAGAAGGCCCAAAGAACTGCCTCCGCCGGTTGGCGAAGGGCTTTGTCTTTTACTGCGGCTGTGCGCTGGCGGAAAACGCCGACGTATCCAAACGCACGCCTACGCCCATCGTCGAGGAAAGTGATACTTTCTTCAGGTAGATGCCTTTGGCGGTAGCTGGCTTCGACTTATTGACCGCACCAATCAGGACAGTCAGATTCTCGCTCAACGCCTCAAGCGTGAACGATGCGCGGCCGATCGTACACTGAACGATGCCGCCCTTATCGGCGCGATATTGCACCTGGCCAGCTTTCGCATTCTTGACAGCCTGCTCAACGTTTGGCGTAACCGTACCAACCTTCGGGTTAGGCATCAGACCGCGTGGACCAAGCACTTGCCCCAACGCACCAACGACACGCATCGCATCCGGTGTGGCAATGACCACGTCAAAATCCATGAAGCCGCCTTTGATCTTTTCGGCCAAGTCTTCGAAACCTACGATATCGGCACCCGCATCGGTCGCCTTTTTAGCGTTGTCGCCCTGAGCAAACACAGCAACACGTACGTTTTTGCCGGTCCCGCGCGGCAATACAACTGAACCGCGAACGGCTTGGTCGGATTTCTTGGCATCAATACCGAGATTAATTGCCACGTCGACGGACTCGTCAAACTTGGCGGTCGCTGTCTTTTTGATGATTTCCAGGGCTTCGGTGACTGCATAATTCTTGTCGCGGTCCACGAGACCAACGAAAGCTTTTTGACGCTTAGGTAAAGTAGCCATTATCTAACCCCTTCCACTTCAATACCCATCGAACGGGCACTTCCGGCGATGGTGCGTACCGCAGCATCCATATCGGCCGCCGTCAAATCAGGCATTTTTGTTTTTGCAATTTCTTCAGCCTGAGCGCGCGTCAGCTTTCCGACTTTGTCGGACTGTGGCGTCTTGCTGCCTTTTTCAACTTTTGCTGCCTTCTTGATCAGGATGGACGCGGGTGGCGTCTTCATGATGAATGTAAAGGACTTGTCCGCAAAAGCGGTAATTACCACTGGAATCGGCAAACCCGGTTCCATTTTCTGCGTCTGCGCGTTAAACGCTTTGCAGAATTCCATGATATTCAAACCACGTTGACCTAGCGCGGGACCGATCGGCGGCGAAGGGTTCGCCTTTCCGGCCGGCACTTGCAACTTGATATAGCCGACGACTTTCTTTGCCATGTTTAGCTCCTTGGGTAGTAACGAACACCGGTTTTACGGCGCTCTCCCCGGTAAGTTGTGACG
>JANMZU010000655.1:0-6922 GCA_031383585.1 Betaproteobacteria bacterium | reverse complement strand
TCATCCAGTTGCGGGCGAGATTGTTGCCCGACAATTTCTTGATGCGCGAAAGTGCACGCGTTTCGATTGCGCCAAATTTGGTGAAGTCTACCGGCGGCATCGTCGGGAAAGTAAACGAACCGCCTGCCGCCGCGCTGCCGGTAGGTTTTGCCAATTCGGTTTTGACAAATCCTTTCACATCGTCGTCGTTGATGCGGCCTTTGTTTCCCGTACCTTTGACCTTGGTCAGATCGACGCCGAACTCGCGCGCGAGTTTGCGTATCGACGGACTCGCGTGCACGCTGGCGGTAACGACGCTGTGGCCCGAAGCCGCCGCAACAGGTGTCGGGCTGGGCGCTAATGCTGGTGCGGCTTTCGGCGGCAGTGTCTCTGCAGGCCGCGCCGGTACTTGAGTTTGGGGCTTTGCCGCCTCTGCCTGGGGAGAGGGCTGGGGTGAGGGGGTAGGTGCGGATACAACTGCAGAACCCGCACTTTCCTCCAGCAGCAACACCAAGCTCCCCATCGACATTTTGTCGCCAAGTTTGACTTTGACTTCCTTCACCACGCCTGCGTGCGTCGACGGAACTTCCATGGTCGCTTTATCGCTTTCGAGCGAAATGAGCGAGTCCTCCTTCTTTACCGTATCGCCGGCTTTTACAAGGATTTCGATAACGGGAATATCGGTGAAATCACCGATATCGGGAACCTTTACTTCAACGAGATTTGCCACGCAAATGCTCCTATTTATTTCTTATGGATGCCAGCAGGTTTTGCGGCTCGGGCAGTGATTGATTAGACCGTCCAGGGCGCGGGCTTGGTCGTATCGATCCCATATTTTTTGATCGCATCTGTCACCACTTTCGCTTGAATCTGTCCATCGTCGGCCAACGTTTTCAGCGCCGCGATCGTGACGTAATAACGGTTGACTTCGAAGAACTTGCGCAGTTGCTTGCGTGTATCCGAGCGGCCGTAGCCGTCGGTGCCCAGCACGGTGAATCTACGATCATTGATGTACGGTCGAATCTGGTCGGCGAACGAACGCATGTAATCCGTTGATGCGATGGCCGGACCCTTGCGTCCCTTGAGAAACTTGGCGACGTGCGATTGCTGTGGCGCGGCTTCCGGATTCAACAGGTTCAAACGCTCTGCGGCCATGCCGTCGCGCCGCAACTCGGTAAACGACGTGCAACTCCATACGTCGGAAGCCACGCCCCAATCGAGTTCCAGCAATTCGGATGCGGCGATCACTTCGCGGAATATGCTTCCCGAGCCCATCAACTGCACGCGTGGTTTTTTGACATCCGGGCCCTCGCGGAACAGGTACATTCCCTTGAGAATGTCTGCTTCGACACCCTTCGGCATCGCTGGGTGCGTGTAGTTTTCATTCATTACGGTGATGTAGTAGTAGATGTGTTCCATCTTCTCGTACATGCGTTTCAAGCCGTCGTGCATGATGACGGCGAGCTCGTAGCTAAAGGTCGGGTCGTAAGAAATGCAGTTCGGAATCGTCGCCGACATCAAGTGACTGTGGCCATCTTCATGCTGCAGGCCTTCACCGTTGAGCGTGGTGCGCCCAGAGGTTCCGCCGAGCAAAAAGCCGCGTGCCTGCATATCGCCTGCTGCCCACGCCAGATCGCCAACGCGTTGAAAGCCAAACATCGAATAGAAAATGAAAAACGGAATCATGTGCTGGCCGTGATTGGCATAGCTGGTACCGGCCGCCATCCACGAACAAAACGCGCCGGCTTCGTTAATGCCTTCCTGCAAAATCTGTCCGGCCTTGTCCTCTTTGTAAAACATCAGCTCACCCGAATCCACTGGCTCATATAGCTGGCCGACGGAGGAGTAGATGCCCAACTGCCGGAACATGCCCTCCATGCCGAAGGTGCGCGACTCATCAGCGACGATAGGCACGACGCGCGGGCCGAGTTCCTTGTCGCGCAGCAATGCGCTAAGCGCACGCACGAACGCCATGGTGGTTGAGATTTCGCGCTCTTCGGTGCTCTTTAGCAGCGCATCAAACATCGCGAGCTCAGGTACATGTAATGCGGGAATGTTGTGGTGGCGCACCGGGAACGAACCGCCGAGCTTTTCCCTCGCAGCTTTCAGGTAGTTGATCTCAGGCGAACCATCAACAGGTTTGTAAAACGGAATATCGGCAATGACGTCGTCAGCGATAGGAATATTGAAGCGATCACGGAACTGCTTAAGCGACGCCAAATCCATCTTTTTCTGCTGATGCGTGATGTTCTGCCCTTCGCCAGCCTTGCCCATGCCGTAGCCCTTCACGGTCTTGGCGAGGATGACGGTGGGCTGGCCTTTGTGATTCACCGCTGCTGAGTACGCGGCAAAGACCTTGTAGGGGTCGTGGCCACCGCGATTCAACCGCCATATATCGTCATCCGACATCGAGGCGACCATTTTTTCCAGCTCAGGATACTTGCCGAAAAAGTGTTTGCGCACGTATGCACCATCGCGGGCCTTGTAGTTCTGATATTCGCCGTCCACCGCTTCCATCATGCGGCGTTGCAACAGTCCATCGGTATCTTTCGCGAGCAGCGGATCCCAGTAGCGACCCCAAATCGATTTGATGACATTCCATCCCGATCCGCGGAAATCCGCTTCCAGCTCCTGGATAATCTTGCCATTGCCTCGCACCGGACCATCGAGGCGCTGTAGGTTGCAGTTGACGACAAAAATCAGATTATCGAGGCCTTCGCGTGAAGCCAGTGCGATGGCACCCAGCGATTCGGGTTCGTCCATCTCACCGTCCCCCATGAATGCCCAAACTTTGCGGCCCTCAGTGTTGACGATGCCGCGGTTGTGCAGGTACTTCATGAAGCGCGCCTGATAAATCGCTTGGATCGGACCCAAGCCCATCGACACGGTCGGAAACTGCCAGAAATCGGGCATCAGCCAGGGATGCGGATAGCTGGAAATGCCATCGCCATCGACTTCCTGTCGATATTTAAGCAGCTGATCCTCGGTGAAGCGGCCTTCGAGAAATGCGCGTGCATACACGCCGGGTGAGGAGTGTCCTTGCATGAACACCAGATCTCCTCCGTGGGTGGCGTTGGGCGCATGCCAGAAGTGATCAAAGCCAATATCGTAAAGCGTAGACGCCGATTGATAACTGGCAATATGGCCGCCGAGCTCCGAACTTTCTTTGTTGGCGCGCAGAACCAAAGCGAGCGCGTTCCAGCGAATCAGCGAACGAATGCGGTGTTCCATTTCCTGGTCGCCAGGCAAGGCATCTTCGGCGTGCGGCGGTATTGAATTGATATACGCGGTATTGGCGGAGTAGGGCAGGTAAGCGCCGGAACGACGCGCTTTCTCGATGAGCTGCTCTAGCAAAAAGTGCGCTCTCGCAGGGCCTTCGGCCTCCAGAACGCCCTCTAATGCGGCGATCCACTCCCGTGTTTCCTGCGGGTCTATGTCTTCTTCAAGGAAGCTCGGGCGATCCATTGAAATCTCCTCATGTCGTTGTTATTTGAGTTCAAACACAATATTCGTAATATTAGACCGTATTCGAGGTTCCTCTGCCAAGTGCATGTTGGAACAGGACTTGATAAAAATTTGCAGGAATGGTCGGAGCCTGGCCCGCAACCTCAGTCTCGATTTTTAGCTGCACGAAAACGCAGCGCGCGCCAAGTGAAATCTCTGGTGCGGGAGACTTGATCCGCGCCAGTGCTGCAGTAGCGCAACGCAACATAGGTTTCAAATAATGGCGCAACTGACTGCGCAATGGCTGGGTGTAATGCGTGCAAGCGATTCAAATAATCGACCGGACCTTCATGTGGTGCGCGCACGACACCGGTTTTTGCCAACTTTCTGCAGATGCGGTCGTACGCGGCAACAATGGGTTCCTTTCGGGTCTGCAAGGCTCGCACATAAAGAAATAGTCCAGCGGCGCCGCCGGTCGAGATCACTGCGATAATCAGCCAGATCGCCATCGAGCGCCAGTCGGCTTCGCGCATTCCCAGCCCCTCAAGCAGATCACGTTGCTTATCCTGACTGAAGCCGACGACCCAGCGATTCCACTGTGTATTTACGGCATCCCATGAAAAGCTGATTTGGCGCAGGATGCCGAGTTTGTCTGCATCGATGAGGTTGTTCATAACACCAATCGGGCCGAACGTTTCCGCCATGCCACGATTAATGCGCAGCGGCGATACCGCAAAAGTGGGGTCAATACGAACCCAGCCAAGATCGGCAAACCAGACTTCAGACCAGGCATGTGCTTCGGACTGTCGCACCACCAACTGACGGGTGATTGGATTAACTTCACCGCCCTGATATCCGGTGACGACACGAGCAGGTATACCTGCCGCGCGCAATAGCAACACGAAGCTGCCCGCATAGTGCTCGCAGAAGCCTTTCTTTGTGTCAAAAAAGAACTCGTCAACCGGATCCGCGCCTAGTCGCGGTGGCTCCAGGGTGTATTCGAATTCCTTGTTATAACGCGTCAGGAGTGTTTCGACCAATACCTTGGGATCAGGGGTTTCTTCACGAAGTTTCTTCCCATAGGCTATAGCGCGTGGATTGAGCCCTGTGTCGAACTTAAGGTAAGGGCTCAACTCCTTAGCGCCAAGATTTAAGCCAGCGGCATACCGCAAATGCGAGGTGACTTCATACGCTTTGAGGCCGGTTACCGGTGATTTCGCGCGCATTTGGAAATCGGCCAGAAAGCCGGCATCTTCCGGCGCTGCAGCAGGTAGATCGAGCGCAAACAACCAAAGCTTGTTGTGCGGCTGCAGGGTGACCTTGTAGTTAAGAGGTGGCCCCTGTGGTACGTAGTCCAGCTTGCGTACCGGCGGCTCCGGATACATCCGCCATGTGCGTCCAGCCTGCTGGCCAAGCACGGGGCCACGCCAGTAGAGATTTTCGGTTTGCGGAACGGGCCCATCAAATTCAACGCGAAAGGCAACTGCTTCCGAAATTGAAAGCTTGCTTATGTCGCCCGGCGACATGTTGTCCGATAGACCGGACTGTGAACGCTCATCCTGAGGCATGCTCCAAAGTGCGCCTGAAATGCGTGGGAACAAGAAAAACAGCACCAGCATCATCGGGATTGCCTGCAGCAGCATCCATCCGGCCGGGATCAGGCGTTGTTTCAGCGATGCCTCTGTGTTGATACGATTAAAGCCTATCAGCACCGCCACCAGAATCCACACGCAACCAAACATGTACAGCCCCATCAGGATGGTCTGCGAATACATGAAGTTGGTGATCACAAGAAAAAACCCCATGAAAATGGGAATCATGGCATCCCGTTTCATGCGCATTTCCAGTACTTTCAGGCAAAGCATAATGATCAGTAATGCAACGCCGACCTCGCGCCCGAACCAGCGACCGTATTCCACTCTGGCGCCGACGGAAACAGCGATCGCCATCAGGCCCATCAGCCACCATGGTGGGACGCGCAACGCATGGCGCGCGATCCACCAACGCCAGAAACCGGCCCCAATGCACACACTTGTTACCCAAAGCGGCAGGCGCAGCGTATGCGGCGCAATAACGAACGCCATACCGGCTAGCAGCCACATGATGTTGGCGAGGGTCAGTGCAGATTGATTCAACATGGCTGGCTAGTATCGAGAATACAGATCAAGGATCCAAACCATATATTGCCAGTGCATGCAGGCAGTCATCTCGATGTTTGGCACCGAGAGAGGGCCGGAAATGGCGTCCGGCCAGTTTCAGCCCGTACGGCATCTGCATGCGCTCGGCCTCCAATACCCACCATGTAAGCCGACCCAGCCGTTGTTCCATTGGCAGCCCTTCAAGCGCGTCGTAATCGAGCCAAAGATCGGCGCTCGCGGTAGAACCAAATTCCTTTACCAGCAAGCCTTGACCGCGTGCGAGCGCCTTCCAGGCTATTTGCCGAGGAGTATCGCCCGCCTTATAGGCACGCAGTGACTGGAACTCTTCGTCGCCCCGCACCGGCACATTACCTTCGCCTTTGCCGCGCATGTCCCGTGGCAATGCGCCCGCGCCAGGGTCAGGTTTTGGATACACCAGCCCCACCATGCCGAAGTCTACATATGACCAGGCATGGAATAACCCTACCGGGTATTCGGTGAAAATTTCGAGGCGTCCACACCTAAGGTAGCCACGTGTCGTTGCCACGACAGGAACGTGAAAGGTGGCCGTCGTAGTTTCCTTGATGTCATCGAATTTGGGCTCCGCGTACTGGATTTGGGCTCGTTTTATGCCGATGGCATAGCGCGGAAGCGTTGGATTGTTTAGCACGATGGAGAATTGCGCCGCTTCACCGACAAACACAGGCTCGATCTTGCCGGGACTGATCGACAGTCGCAGCAGGTTGCGAAATGTGTGCAGCATCGCGATGCTGCCCAGGCCCGCCAACAGGAACGTCAGCAGATATCCCAGCGACAAGGCGTAATTGATCGATGCGATGAGCAGCAATATCAACACAACGGCGAAGAAATAACCGGTGCGCGAGGGCAGGATAAAAATACGCCGCTGGATCAATACTACCGGTGGATTTTCCGGGAATCGTGCTCGAAAGATCCAATCGGATATGCGTTGGCGCAGATTGAACGTAAGGCTGGCTAGCATCTATTGCGTCGCTTATTTCTTGATGTCGCCGCATTCCTTGAGTTTGCGCTGAAACTTACGCACCGCCATCATTTCTTTGCCGTCTGACCCGGTACCCTGGGTGATGCGGCCCGCCTTGTCCTGAAACTCGATCAAGGTGTCATTGAGAAAGCTCAGGCGCTCCTGCTTGGGCTTCCACACTGCCTCTGCAGACTTGAGTGCGCCGCTTCGCTGAGCCATGTCAACTTCGGTGGCCAGCTTCTCACGTTCGCAAAGGCGAGGTTGGTAATCAGTAAACAGTGCTTCGAGTTTTGCCGCTGCCGCCACCGTTGGGGTAGAAACGCCGCCGCCCGGCCCGCGCGGTTGGTTTAGAGACTCTTTG
>JANMZU010000652.1:0-8625 GCA_031383585.1 Betaproteobacteria bacterium | reverse complement strand
CGCCGAACGCGAGAATCACGTCATTGGCGACTAGCGCGGGGACTTGAGGGCTTTTGCTGCAGGCGCTGAGGAGGAGGGCAGACAGCACTAGTGCGAAAAGGTTTGTAAGTGATCTCATGGTCATAGGTTAACGCAGAAGCGAAATGACTGGCAAAATTGAGATCCCTCTCGCCGCTTGTCGGGCGAGGGTAAGGCGAAGCTGCCGCCATTTCTAACGGCACTCCTCATCCCAACCGTTCTCCCAGCGGAGAAGGACTTTGATCAGGTTGTCGAGAACAGCCTCGGTCGGTCTCCCCGTCATCAAAAACTATAAACACTAGAGCCGGCGCGCACTCTGGCGCGATTTCGCTTGGAAACGCCCGCCGGTGCTAGAGTTCTCTAAATGCCCCTGCAGCACAATGCTTGCACCAACTATGTGTCAAGCTAAGCGCACTCCTTCCCTGGAACCACCATGTACATCAGCGTTTTCGACATGTTCAAGATCGGTATCGGCCCCTCCAGTTCGCACACGGTCGGCCCGATGCGCGCGGCTCGGCGTTTTCTGGTCGAGCTGCCGGAATCGGATTTCGTGCGTATCCATCGTGTCGAAATCGAGCTTTACGGCTCGCTCGCGCACACCGGGCACGGACACGGTACCGACATGGCGATCATGCTCGGCCTGGAAGGCGAACTGCCCGATCAGGTCGATACCGCAACTGTGCCGCAGCGCGTTCATGTCATTCGCGCAGCCCGGGAGATTTCGTTGCTCGGCAAAACGCGGGTGCATTTTGATCCCGACCGTGAACTCATTTTCAATCGTGTCGATTTGCTGCCAGTGCATTCGAACGGTATGCGCTACGCGGCATTCGACATTGAAGGCGCACTGATTGCGGAGCGCGAGATGTATTCCATCGGCGGCGGCTTCGTGGTCGATACCGATGAAGCCTTCGTCGGCAGCCCACGCGGCGTCGATACAGTGGTGCCGTATCACTTCGAAACCATGGCCGAATTGCTGGAGTTGGCCACCGCTGCGAATAGGCCGCTGCACGAAATGCTGATGGAGAACGAGATCGCGCTGCACGGCGAAGTCTCCACGCGAGAATTCATTTCCCGCCTGAAATCGGTGATGTTCGACTGCATTGATCGTGGTATGCGCACCGACGGCATGCTGCCCGGCGGGTTGAAAGTAAACCGCCGTGCCAAGGCCATCGCCGAGCGCCTCAACAAGACCGATGCCCACGCCTCTGAAGGGGCGATGAATTGGGTCAGCGTCTTTGCAATTGCGGTCAACGAAGAAAACGCCGCCGGCGGCCGAGTGGTGACCGCACCCACCAACGGTGCGGCCGGTGTGGTGCCTGCAGTGCTGCGCTACTACAACGATTTCCGCGATGCCGATGAGCCCGGCATCGAGCGTTTCGTGCTCGCCGCAGCGGCTATTGGGGGGCTATGTAAACGCAACGCTTCTATCTCCGGCGCAGAAGTTGGCTGCCAGGGCGAAGTCGGTTCCGCCGCAGCGATGGCGGCCGCAGGCCTGGCAGCTGCTCTCGGCGCCAGCAACGAGCAAATCGAAAACGCGGCTGAAATCGCGCTCGAACATCACCTCGGTATGACCTGCGATCCCATCGGTGGCCTCGTACAGATTCCCTGCATTGAGCGCAACGCCATGGGTGCTGTGAAAGCGATCAACGCGTGTTCTCTGGCGATGTTGGGTGATGGCTCGCATATGGTGAGCCTTGATCAGGCAATCGAGACAATGCGGCGAACGGGTGCTGATATGCAGACGAAGTACAAGGAGACCTCGTTGGGCGGGTTGGCGATTACGGTCTCCGTGCGGCAGGTGGAGTGCTAAGTTTTCTCTCAAAATGACGACGAGCATCAAACAAATTTCAAGCAAACCGCGGCGCCTCTTCGCCATGATCCTGGGCTCGGTCCTTTTCTTGCCAGTTAGTGGTGCTACCGGAGTGGTCGCTGGAACGCACATTATTTCTTACCTTGAGGCGAGAGACTCTTTTCGCGGGGAATCACCGCATCGACAAGCTTATGTGGCGGCGGTACTGCCTGGACCTGTTTTTCGACCTGTGGGCGTCCCGTGGACGATTCTGGAAGACTTCAAGAAAGAAAATCCGCAGGCAACTTTTCTGCTACCAGAACGCGAAGGATAATTTAAACTTGGCCGGCATAGTGCAACTGTTTCGTTCATTGCTGTAGCCGGTACGAGTCCCGGTACTCAACAGATTGACGTCACAATGCAGGACGACACAAGCTCGTTCTTTGAGTACGACGCGACGCGCGAAACAATTAGCCCAAAATATACTAGGCTGTTTTATCACGGCTATATGGCTATATGTATGCCGCGACTCCGTATGTTCTATTGCTCGCCGCCGGATTGTATCTTCTTGGCCTCAAATTGCGGCGCAAGACGGGTATGCCGCGCGTGTAGTTTTGGCACACTCGACATGCGTGCCCAATAGGCGTGATTCGCCAGCACCACATCTTTTGCGCGACAATACGCGCTTGATTGCAACTTCAAATCGCTCTCGCTTTCCTACAAGAAGAGCCACTGCCACTCTGCATCGGAGAAAACAAACATGACTTACGCTGCACTCACCGGCTGGGGCAAATGCCTCCCGACTGCCATTCTGACCAACGCCGATCTCGGTACCTTCCTGCCTACCGACGACGCGTGGATTACCAGCCGCACGGGTATGAAGGAGCGCCGTATCTCGCATGTTTCGGGACTGGAAATGTCGTATGTGGCGGCATCGCGCGCGCTGGCATGTTCGGGCGTGAAAGCAGAAGATCTGGATTTCATCATTTATGGCAGTTGCAGCTTCGACGAGCATGTGCCGAATTCAGCTTCAGGCTTACAGGTGAAGCTGGGCGCCCACAAAGCGGCGGCGATGGATTTGAATACCGCGTGCACCAGTTTCCTTTACGGCATGTCCACCGCCACCGCATTTATCAAATCGGGTGCGGCGAAAAAAGTGCTGGTGATCGGTGTTGAACACATTTCCAAATTCATGGACTGGCAGAACCGCAATGTGTCTGTGTTGTTTGGCGACGGCGCGGCGGCGTGTGTGTTCGAGGCGAGCGAAAACGAAGAAGGTGTGATCGCAGAGAAACTACAGTGCTTTGCCGACTCACGCCAGACTCTGCGGGTACGTGGTAAGGGCGCGATCTACACAAATATCGGCGTGCACTTGGGGGATACCCGCTGGGATTTTGATGGACAGGAGATTTTCAAGAAAGCCGTCACCGGCATGGGCGAGGGCAGCGTCGATGTAATGAAACAGGCTGGCGTGACTATCGATGATGTCGAAGTGATCGTGCCGCATCAGGCAAACCTGCGCATTATTGAAGCGGTGGCCAAACGGGCCGGCGCGTCGATGGAAAAGGTATTTCTGACCGTTCACAAGTACGGCAACATGAGCGCAGCCACCGCGCCAGTGGCGCTAGTCGAGGCGATAGAAGAGGGGCGCGTCAAACCGGGTTGCCTGGTGCTGATCCCGGCGTTCGGCGCGGGGCTCACGATGTCGGCGCATTTGATTCGCTGGGGCTCACGGGTGACACCGATTGCGACCAGCGACGTGGAACTGCCGCCGTGCAATCAAACCGCGCTCGAAATCGTGCAGGGTTTGATGGCGCACAAACAGCCGCATGATCGGTCAGAGGCGGCATTGATGAGTCCAAGGTTTATTGAATCGATGTGACGCGGGCAATAAAAAACCAACACCATCTCCCGCTCGATGAAGCAACGCTCGACATCACGATAAACCACGCCCGTTTGATTTAGAACAAAGTCTGTCGCGATTGGTAGCGTAGCTTAGGGCTACGCCGCCTACGCGCCAACAACATGGCCAAACGCGCGGTCACACAGTCGGGAGATTGCCGTGGAAGTGTTCAAGGCAGATGTGGTCATCATCGGCGCTGGTGGCGCAGGTCTGCGCGCGGCGATTGCGGTTGCTGAAACAGACCCTGACCTGAAAATCGCGCTGGTCTCAAAGGTTTACCCCATGCGTAGCCATACGGTGGCAGCAGAGGGGGGCTCGGCTGGCGTGGTACAGGCCTGCGATAGTCTTGATGCACACTTTCACGACACGGTGGCAGGCGGGGATTGGCTATGTGAGCAGGATGTGGTGGATTACTTCGTTGCCCACTGCACTGAGGAAATGGTGCAACTCGAACACTGGGGGTGCCCGTGGAGCCGCAAGCCTGACGGCCACATCAATGTGCGCGCTTTTGGTGGCATGAAGATCGAACGTACCTGGTTTGCCGCCGACCGCACCGGCTTTCATATTCTGCATACGCTGTTCCAGACCTCGCTGAAGTATCCATCCATCAAGCGCTTCGACGAACATTTTTGCGTGGAGTTGCTGGTTGAGGATGGACGCGCACAGGGCGTGGTTTCAATCGCGATCGCGTCTGGTGAGTTCCTCACGATCGAAGCCAAGTCGGTCATTATTGCCACGGGCGGCGCGGGCCGGGTGTTTCGCGAAAACACCAACGGCGGGATTGTTACCGGTGACGGCATGGCGCTGGCTTACCGCCACGGCGTGCCGCTGCGCGACATGGAGTTTGTCCAATACCATCCAACCTGCATGCCGGGCACAGGGCTGTTGTTCACCGAGGCTTGTCGTGGCGAAGGCGGCTTCCTGCTAAACAAGGACGGCTATCGCTACTTGCAGGATTACGGCCTCGGCCCGGCACAGCCGAAGCCGGTTAACAAGGCAATGGAACTTGGGCCGCGCGACCGACTCAGCCAGGCCTTCTGGCACGAGCAGAGAAAGGGCCGCACTATCGAGGGTCTGCACGGTTCGGTGGTTCACCTCGATCTGCGCCACCTCGGTGAAAAATATTTGCGCGAACGACTCCCGCAGATTTACGAACTCGCCGAAGAGTTTCTCGGCATTGATCCGGCCACGACACCGATACCAGTGCGCCCAGCAGTGCACTACACGATGGGCGGCATCACCGTGAATGGGCTCTGTGCCGCGCCGCTCAAAGGGCTCTACGCGGCGGGTGAATGCGCTAGTGTTGGCATTCATGGTGCCAACCGGCTGGGCTCCAATTCTCTCTCGGAGCTGAGTGTATTTGGCAAGGTGGCGGGCGTGCAGGCGGCGCAATTTGCGCGGTCGGTTACGTCCGCACCGTCATCGTCGCTGGCTAAACAGGCCGAGGCGGCGCGGGAGCGTGCGCTCCAGCCCGTACGAAAACAGGACGGCACAGAGCGAATCGCCACGCTTCGGCGCGAAATGGCAGAGACCATGGAGCGGGGGTGCGGTATCTACCGGCTTGCAGACGAAATGCAGGCAACCTGCGACAAACTTTCGGAATTGCGCGAACGCTTTGCAAACGTTAACGTCACCGACAAGTCGAGTGTGTTCAATACCGAGTGGCTACTCGCGATCGAACTCGGCTATCAATTGGAGGTCGCCCAGGCGATTGCCGGTTCAGCGCTGGAACGGCGTGAGTCGCGTGGTGCCCACCAGCGGCTGGACGGCTTCACGACCCGGGATGACGTGAATTACCTCAAGCACACACTCGCAACTTATGCTGGTGCGGCTGCGCCTGTCATCAGTTATAGCGACGTGAAAATAACCCACCTTCCGCCGGGCGTGCGCGCCTATGGTGCGGCTGGCGAAAAAGCCGATGCCGCGAAAGGCCAACCCGCATGAATGCCTTGAGCAACAACACCGCGACCAAATCAATCGAGATCGAAGTACTCCGCTATTTGCCGGAGTCGCAAGACAAGCCCTACTATCAGACGTACACCGTCCCTTTCACTGATGACATGTCGGTGCTGCAAGGGTTACAGTACATCAAGGACGAACTCGATGGCTCGCTGTCGTTCAGATGGTCCTGCCGGATGGCCATTTGTGGCAGTTGCGGGATGATGATCAACAACGTACCCAAGCTTTCCTGCAAGACTTTCCTCCGCGATCTGTATCCCGGCAAAGTGCGCATTGACGCGCTGGCTAATTTTCCGATCGAACGGGATCTGGTGATTGTGATGGATGACTTCATCACCAAGCTGGAAAGCATCAAGCCCTACATCATCAATGATGTTCCGCGTGCCCTCAGTGACGGGGAAAATTTGCAAACCCCGGCACAGCTAGCCGCGTTGGAGCAATACAGCGATTGCATCAACTGCATGCTGTGTTACGCGGCCTGCCCGCAATATGGCCTGAATTCTAAATTCATCGGTCCCGCTGCCATGGCGCTGTTACATCGCTACAACCTCGACTCACGCGATAACGGCAAGGAACAGCGCATGCCGCTGGTGCACGCCGAGGATGGCGTATTTAACTGCACGGCGGTCGGATACTGCTCTGAGGTCTGTCCGAAAAAAGTCGATCCCGCCAACGCGGTCAACATCAACAAGACCGAAAGTGCGATCGATTATTTCCTGCGCTTTGTGGTGCCCAAAGGCGCAAACAAAGGCGCAACCAAAGGCGCACCTAAAGGAGCCGCCAAATGAATGCACGACGTCCCTACAAAAGGCCAATGACCGGATGGTGGCAGAAGAATCCGTACTTAGTTGAATACATGTTGCACGAGGCCACTGCATTTTTCGTGGCAGCGTACGCGGTGATCCTGTTGGTGAGCGCAATGAAATTGGCTCAGGGCCAGGGCGCGTGGGATCAGTGGGTAGTGTGGCTGACGAGCCCGCTATCGATCGGCATCCATTTCGTGTTGCTGGCAGCCTTTGCCTATCACGCATGGTCTTGGTTCAACATCATGCCTCGCACGCTGCCACCGATCATCGTGGATGGCCGAAAAGTGGGTCCTCAAACGATCACGTTCCTCGGCCTTGCCGCGACTGTCGTATTGAGTTTGTTGTTACTAATTGTTTGTTGGGGGCTCGCGCGATGAAACGTTCAAACGCTCCGATCTTCTGGTTGCTCTTCGGTGCCGGCGGCATGCTATCGGCGTTGATCGGCGCGATGCTGGTATTCATTACCGGCATCGCGGCACCTGCGGCCATCATCCTGCCACGCGCGTCGCTGAATTACGACAGCGTATTGGCGCTGGCGCAGCATTGGGCCGGCAAAGGCTTTTTGTTCATCGTCATCGTCTTATTCCTCTGGCACGCTGCGCATCGCATTTTTCACACGCTGCATGACCTCGGTATTCACGCAGGAGCCGTGGCAAAGTTGATTTGCTACGGAAGCGCGATGGTCGGAACGCTGCTTGCCGCTCGCGCGTTGCTGGCAATCGGGTTTTAATGCTTTGGGGTCGTTAGACTGAAATCACCAACTTCTGGTAGAGCCCGCCAAAGTAGGTTTCCTTATGAATCTGTTCCGGACGCACGCTAGCGGGAAGCCAGGTGAATATCTCCTGGCGCCATAGATCCATTGCAAATGGCTCGAGGAAATCGAGGATCGGCCGGAACAAGTAGCGCAGCGGATGCGGATGCCGTGGCTGGTGATAATCGACGATCACGACGCGCCCTCCAGGCTTGGTTACGCGCACCGCCTCGGCGAGCGTCTGACGGCGAACCGCCTCGGGTTGCTCGTGCAGCAGGAAGAACAACACCGTCTGATCATAGGTGGCGTCACTGAAACCAAGATCGGCTGAATTGCGCAAGCTGGGCGTTACCCGCGCGTTAGCGGGCAACTTCGAACGCAAGTTACTGAGCTGTACCGGCAGAATATCGACCACATCAAGGGTAGCGTCGTTGCCGAGGCGCGAAGCGAGCTTGTTGGAAAAGTCGCCGTAGACGCAGGCTACCTGCAAGGTGCGCCCGTTGATTTCGCTTCCCAGCTCGTCCAGCGCTGCGTCACGCAAGCGTGAAAAGTTGCCCCACAGAATCAGATTGACCAGCCACTGCCGTTCGAACACGTAGACCGCGTTCGGGTGCACGTAAGCCCACCAGTATGTTTCCTGCAGATAGGCAGGGATGCGGTCTTGTCGAACGATATCGGGACTGATGCGGATTGCGTCGTCGGGCATTGTGCGCTTCGCAGGTTGTGGAGGATGGTTTCGTGCGAGTGGACTGGCATGTTCGCGCCAGACTTGCATTAGTATCGACAATCCACCACATCGGCATTTGATATCGATCAAACCATGTGTAAAAGCCGCATGATTGGTCAATGGCGAAGTTTATGACCCCCGGCTCGGGAAGGTGTTGTGGCCGGGCATTGCTTACTCGGCAGTGTTTAGCGCAGGGTCATCCAGGAACTGCTGATTTCGTTCTAGTCCACCAGGTTGCCAAGACGCAGTAACCAACGATTCAGGAGCAAGGGGCTCTTCCGACTACCGGTCCTCGTACCAATATTGCTGGGTGAATCGCGCCCAGCGTGTCTTGTCGATGAGCATCCAGAATCCGACGCGAGGCATCACCGTAAGGTAGTGCCAGTCGCCGTGCTTGTCGTACTTTCTGGTTGAAGTGACGGCAATTGCGCCCTTGGCCCGCGCAAACCTCTGTCCTCGTGTCTTCCCCAGCCGTTTCAACTCCACCAAAACACGAATGTCCTCGGCGTAGAGCAGGTCTTCGTCATAGCCGCCGATGGTCACGAAGTCCGCGCGACGACAAAATACGACGCCCGCATCAAACCCAAAGGCATAGACCAGCGGCAGCGCGACCAGCCAGGTACAGAAAAGTCCGAGCGACCAGCGGTCAGGATGAACACCGGTCGCGCCGAC
>JANMZU010000609.1:0-3387 GCA_031383585.1 Betaproteobacteria bacterium | reverse complement strand
AACAGGGACGGGGCCGCCGGGTTCCGCCCGCGGCGAGAGCAATATGATGACTTACGTCACAATCGACTTGTCGCCCGGGCGACAAGTCTCTGCCCGGTTGCGTCTATTTCGATTTCGACATCGGCATGTTCATGGGCTTCTCATTCTTCGCCAGCCACTTGTCGAACGCTTTGATCTCTTTTGTCTGGGATTTGATGATGTCCTTGGCCATGCTGCGCATCTTGGCGTCTTTGCCCTGTTGAAGCTGGATATTGGCCATATCCAGAGCGCTTTGGTGATGCATCTTCATCATCATCGCAAAATCGTGGTCGACGTCGCCAGAGCCTTTCATCGACTCCATGCTTTTCATGCCGCTCATCATCGACTTGTGCATGTCCATTGAGCCCATTGGCATTGGTATGGGCGCAGCATTGTCGGCTGCAAGCGCGTTGCCAAGGAATGAAGAACTCAAAATTACCGCTGCGATGGCAGCAGCGCTGACTTGGCTACCAAACCGGACCGCATTCTGAAGCTTGTTTGTCGCTGACATGTCTGTTCTCCTGAAAAGTTAATGACCACGTCGATGCTACGGCACTGCGAAGCGCATTTCCGTACGGTAGCGCACATTGAGTCATCGTCACTGCGAAAACTGCGCAGTTGCTTTGCCCGCGCCGCGCTCATTTGGTTTGCGGTAAATCAAACCGCTGCCGCTGCGTGCATGTAAGGTATGCGGGACGCTGCCGGAACGAGCATCGCAATTCGAGAAGGAATAACTATGCATATCCATGTTGACGATTCACAGTCGCATAAGCCGTTGACCGCTGTTCAAGCTATCGGCTCAAACACCCCCCCAACCTCGCAGACTGTAACGGCGCCAATGCCATCGGCTGGCACCGTCTTTACCTGTCCGATGCATCCAGAGATTCGTCGCAACGAACCCGGTTCTTGCCCGATTTGCGGCATGACCCTGGAGCCGGTTATGCCGACGCTGGACGACGACGAAAACCCAGAGCTGGCAGACTTTCAGCGCCGCTTCTGGTGGACCCTGCCATTGACGGTGGTGGTCACAGTTCTCGCAATGGCGGGACATCGGTTGAGTTGGTTCGAAGGTGCCACCCAAAGCTGGATCGAGCTGGCTCTCGCGTCGCCGGTGGTGCTTTGGGCAGGCTGGCCGTTTTTTGTACGCTGCGGGCAGTCTATATGGACACGCAGTCCCAACATGTGGACCCTGATCGGCCTTGGCACGGGTGCGGCATACGTGTACAGCATCGTGGCCACTGTCGCACCAGATGTCTTCCCGGCCAACTTTGTGACCATGGACCGTGTGCAGGTTTATTTCGAGGCCGCAGCGGTAATCATTTCGCTAACCCTGCTCGGTCAAATTCTGGAACTGAAGGCGCGTTCCCAGACCTCCGCCGCGATCAAATCGTTACTCGGTCTGGCACCCAAGACCGCGCGCCGCATCAAAGCGGATGGTGGCGAAGAAGACATCCCGCTCACCCACGTGCACCTCGGCGATCTGCTGCGTGTTCGTCCTGGCGAACGCGTACCGGTCGATGGCATAGTCACCGAGGGCAGCAGCGCGGTCGATGAATCCATGCTTACCGGCGAGCCAATGCCGGTCATGAAAAAGACCGGCGAAAAACTGATCGGCGCGACTATGAATACAACCGGCGCGCTCGTCATGCGCGCTGAAAAAGTCGGCGCTGAGACCATGCTTTCGCAAATCGTGCAGATGGTGGCGCAGGCACAGCGTTCGAAGGCGCCGCTGCAACGACTTGCCGATACTGTCGCCGGCTACTTTGTGCTGGTCGTGGTCTCCATTGCGGTTGCGACGTTTCTTGTCTGGGGATTCATTGGGCCTGACCCAAGCTGGGTGTTCGGGCTGATCAATGCGGTCGCCGTACTCATCATCGCCTGCCCCTGCGCACTGGGGCTGGCGACGCCGATGTCGATCATGGTGGCAACCGGCAAGGCAGCGACCAGCGGCATTTTGTTTCGCGACGCGGCAGCGATTGAAAACTTCCGGCGCATCGACACGCTCATCGTCGACAAAACCGGCACGTTGACCGAAGGCAAGCCGGTCTTCGAGCGCGTGATCGCAGCACCAGGATTCGATGAGGCGGAAGTACTTCGTCTCGCTGCGAGTCTAGATCAGGGCAGCGAACACCCGCTCGCACAGGCAGTGGTCGCCGCCGCACTTACCCGCAACCTGGTGCTGGAAAAAGCCGACGGCTTCGAGTCTGGAACGGGCATTGGCGTGCGTGGAAATGTCGCTGGCAAAACACTCGCACTCGGCAACGCGGCGTTAATGGCAGATATGAGTATCGACCTGAATCCACAGCTGAAGGAGGCCGATGCGCTTCGTGCCGAAGGCGCGAGCGTCATGTTCCTGGGTGTTGACGGTGCGCTGGCCGGGATACTTTCGGTGTCGGATCCGGTGAAGGCGAGCACGGCCGAGGCACTGGCACAATTGAAAGAGGCTGGCATTCGCGTGGTGATGGCCACCGGCGACGGCACCACCACCGCCAAGGCAGTCGCGGCCAGGCTCGGCATCGATGAAGTACACGGCGAAGTGAAGCCCAAGGAC
Source organism: Betaproteobacteria bacterium (assembly GCA_031383585.1). Lineage (GTDB taxonomy): Bacteria > Pseudomonadota > Gammaproteobacteria > Burkholderiales > Usitatibacteraceae > UKL13-2. The sequence goes on along the minus strand of JANMZU010000609.1, from coordinate 818 downwards.
AAACTCGATCTGGTGGCCAAGCTGCAAGCCGAAGGCAAGGTTGTCGCAATGGCCGGTGACGGCATCAACGACGCGCCGGCTCTGGCCAAGGCCGACATCGGTATCGCCATGGGAACCGGCACCGATGTTGCGATGAACAGTGCGCAGGTGACGCTGGTGAAGGGTGACTTGCGTGGCATTGCTCGGGCGCGGCTGCTATCCCAAGCCACCATCCGCAATATGCGCCAGAACCTGGTGTTCGCGTTCGTCTACAACGCCTTGGGCATTCCTCTTGCGGCAGGCCTGCTGTATCCATTTACCGGCTGGCTGCTTTCACCGATGATCGCGGCACTGGCGATGAGTCTGAGTTCGGCTTCGGTGGTGTTCAATGCGCTGCGGTTGAATCGCACCGGTTGACGACCGGTACGACAAACCCGCCGCCCGATGCGTTTCTCCAGCCATTTGTCGCCGCAGAAGCCCACCAAATGGCGATCTACATTTCAGGAACAGCGGAGAAGGTGTTTTCTCCAGCTCTTTGATAAAGCACGCCTATGTTCGGCAACGTACTGAGCAAGTCAAATTTTCAGCGTACAACTGATTGCGAGTGATGGTCACTCTGATTCATTCGCCGCTAAGGAAGATACCAATATGAAAACTTCAATACTCGTTGCCGCAATGGTTGCCTGCACCCTCTCGGCATCTATCGTATCCGCGCAAGAAAAAGCCGCACCCGCCAAGCCTGCCGCAAGCATGGGCATGAACATGGACATGGACAAGCAAATGCCGCAGATGCAGGAGAACATGAAAAAAATGCAAGCGCAGATGGAGAAAATCCGGGC
>JANMZU010000605.1:0-1859 GCA_031383585.1 Betaproteobacteria bacterium | reverse complement strand
CACTACTCTCGGCAGCGGCGATTAGCCGCTCGACCTCCGCAGCCCACGCGTCTTCAATCTCAGCATCTTCGTCAAGGCTCGCCAATAGCAGTTGCGTGGATGTAGCGCGCTCAGCGTATGTGAGCTTCAGTGTTTCAGCTTCCAGCACTTCGAGTTGCATTCCCATGATCAATCCAATCCTTGAGCCGACTCAAATTCTATTGCGATTCCAATTCATGCGAGCTGGACGAATGGGCCGTAGGTCATTTTTTCTGCCCCGCCAGCCACCGATCCACCGCCGCCTCAAGCACATTCAACGGCACCGAGCCATGCACCAACACCTCTTCGTGGAAGGCGCGAATATCAAACTTCGCCCCCAGTGCTTTTTCGGCACGCGAACGTAGCTCGCGCAACTTTAGTTCGCCAATCTTGTAGCTTAGCGCCTGACCGGGAATGGCGATATAGCGTTCGACCTCCTGCACCGCAACAGTCTCGCTCTGCGGCACGTTGTCCATGAAGTATGCGATGGACTGCTCGCGGCTCCAGCCTTTGCTGTGCACGCCGGTGTCGATCACCAGGCGCACGGCGCGCCACATTTCCGCAGACAGCCTGCCGGCCCATTGCAATGGATCGTCATACAGTCCCATTTCCTGCCCGAGCATTTCGCTGTAGAGGCCCCACCCTTCGCTGAATGCGGTGGTCCCACCGAAGCGCCTGAAGGCCGGCAAATTCGTTTGCTCCTGCGCCAGGCTGAGCTCAAAGTGGTGGCCGGGAATTGCCTCGTGCAAAAAAAATGCAGTAGTGGTGAAACGGGTACGGGTCTCAGGCTTATAAGCATTGTAGTAAAAGATCCCTGGACGCGAGCCGTCGGGCAGACCTCGAAAATACTGCGCTGGTGGATTGCTAACCTCCCTGAATGGTTCAACGGGTCGAATTTCAAATGCCGTTTTGGGGATACGTCCAAAGAGTGCCGGTACTTTGGCATCGACCCGCGAGCGCAACGCTTCGTAAGCCGCCTGCATTTCTTCCCGGCTGGTAAACCGCAGCTCCGGTGCGGTGTTCAAGTAAACAAAGAACTCCTTGAGCGAGCCCTTGAATCCAACACCTTCTTTAGCGGCTTCAAACAGGCCGCGAATCCGCGCCACTTCGGCCAGCCCAATCGCGTGAATGGCATCGGGGCTCATGTCCGTCGTCGTCGAAGCGCGCGCCCTGAACGCGTACCAGGCTTTGCCTTCTGGCAGTGCGCTGAGCGCCAGCGTATCGCGACCAGCAGGCAGATAGGTGTCGCGCATAAACGCAAGCAAGCTCTGGTAAGCGGGCACGATGCGGTCTCGTACCAGTGTTGTATAGGCGGTGGTGAGACGGGCTTTGTCGGTCTCGGTAAAACCTGATGGAAATTTCTTAATCGGCGCCATATAAATGCTTTTTTCAATGTCAGCGCCGCTCAGGTTCTCCAACTGCGGCAATACCGGCTTGATCAATGCCTTGGGCAACACCACCCCGCGCTTGATGCCCTCGCGCATGTCCGCGATCATGCCGTCCACAGCGGGCGGAAATCCAGCTGCACGAGACAGCCAGTTGTCGTAGTCCTTTACCGTTTCAAACGGCTGTGCCAGCCGTCCGGAACCGAGCTGGGCAAACGTCAACGGCAGGCTAAAGGTTTGATTGATCGGCGTTAAATGCGACGGAAACTTCAACGCCTCAAGCGACTGCTGTAACTCATATCGCAGCAGATCGTAGCTAATGCGATCCTCGCCCTTCAAGCTAGCCGGATCGTATTGGGCGGTTTGTGCAAGATACTTCTGCGCAAGCGCCCGCGTCTTGGCCCGGCCCTCAGCAGACGAAGTTGCGCCAAAGCGGTCGTTGAAGCGGTTGTCGCC
>JANMZU010000587.1:0-2006 GCA_031383585.1 Betaproteobacteria bacterium | reverse complement strand
GTGGTGGCATGGCCAAGATGATGCGGGGCATGAAAGGCATGATGCCGGGGATGCGCTAGGCGATGAGCGGCAATTTGGGCGAATGTGAGTTCGTTATAGAAGATGGACTGGGCCAGATCGAAATGCTCGACGCCGAAATCTGCGCATGGACATATGTTGACCACGCAGGCGCGCGCGCGCGGGCGCGGCAACTTGATGAATCAGCCGAGCGCGGGCTACTCTACGGTATGTCAGTTGGCATCAAGGACATTATCGACGTCGCGGGGATGCCAACGACTTATGGTTCCGACATCTACGCTGGCAATATTGCGACGCAGGATGCTGCGTGTGTGGCCTTGGCGCGCGCGGCGGGCGCGGTCATCATCGGCAAGACCTCGACAACCGAATTAGCGGGGACTTACCCGGCGAAGACCCGCAATCCGCAGAATCCCGAGCACACGCCAGGCGGTTCATCTTCCGGTTCCGCTGCGGCAGTCTCCGCCGGCATGGTCAGGATCGCAATTGGGACACAGACGGCGGGCTCAGTTATCCGTCCGGCTGCTTATTGTGGCGTGGTCGGATTCAAGCCAACGTTTGGCCTGGTTCCGCGCAACGGCGTCAAATTGCAGTCAGAGACGCTCGATACCGTCGGCGTTTTTACTCGCACCGTCGACGACGCGGCCCACTGGTATGCAGCAATGATTGGTGCTCGTGCGGCGGCCCTGCCGCTCATTGGCAAAGGCGCGCTGCGAATACTGCTGGTTTCGAATCTCATGGAGCGTGCAGAAGTGGATATGTCGGTGGCCATTGCCGAGGGCGCTGAGGCGCTTACGGCGGCTGGCCTTCGTGTACGCGAGGTTCGACTGCCTGAAGCGTTCGATGTTGTGCAACTCGATCAACGCGTGATTCAGCTTGTCGAGATGTCACGCCTATATGCTTCAGAACACCGACACTTCCGCGAACAATTGAGCGACGAACTGGTTGCGTTGCTCGACGAGGGTGCCGCCATTCCAGCCGAAAAATATCAAGCAGCGCTGGCGCGAACGGATGTGGCCAGGAAACAAGTAGCGCTACTCTTTGGCGACTGCGATGCCATGTTGATGCCATCCGCCACAGGCGCGGCGCCCAACGGGCTCTCGTCGACTGGTGATCCGGTTTTTAATCGCCTTGCCAGTACGCTTCACCTGCCTGCGGTCAACATACCGGTGTATCGGAGCAAGAAGCGTATGCCCCTCGGGCTGCAGCTGGTAGGCGCGCGCCTGCAAGACGAGAAGCTGCTGGCGATTGCCAAGCGGGTTATCGAACTGCTTCGCAGCAACACACATGACTGAAACCTGCAGTGTGCATCTGCTGGCCGACGTACCGGATTGCATTCCAACTATTGCCAACTGGTACAAAGGCGAATGGACTGAATGGTTTCGCGACACTCCGGTAGAGGAGATCGAGGCGGATTTTCGTACGGTTGCAAATCGTGACTGTCTGCCAATCGCGCTGGTGGCTTGTGACGCTAGTGGTCGCCCGCTGGGCGCCTGTACGGTGCGCAACGATGTATTCGAGCCATATTCACATGCGGGCCCCTGGCTACGCGGCTTGTATGTACACACCCCATTTCGCGGCCAAGGCATCGCACAGCAGTTGATTCGTACGGCCAGCGACCATGCCGCGCGGCTGCAACTGCCGAGGCTCTATGCGGCCACGCATTCGGCAATCGCGACGCTCGAGCTCGCCGGTTGGCTGGGCTTTGATCAGGTCAGGCATGACGGGCAATCGCTGACCATATTTGCGAGGCGCATTGGCTGAAAAATTCGAGCTGGGCGTTAGCCAGGTCGAGAAATTTATTGCGGAACGCCATTGGGCGCGACTCACAGAGCAATAGTGGCTCGGATGGGCCGCCGCTGCTGGCTTCTGTAAAATCCGGGCGAACTCAGGCCAGTTTGCTCTTGATAATGGCCGATAGCTTGCCCATGTCTGCGCGGCCGGCGACCTTTGGACGCAGCACATTCATCACTTTCCCCATGTCTTTGGCA
>JANMZU010000583.1:0-5199 GCA_031383585.1 Betaproteobacteria bacterium | reverse complement strand
GGCTGGTCGCACCGGGTGGCGTGCGCGATAAAGAAGCATTCTCCCGAACGCTTTTGAATGCAGCCGCCAGCGGCCCGATGGTGCTGGACACCGAGCGCGGCAGCGAACGCTGGCAATTGCAGCGCCAGTCGCTATCGATGGATGGGAAAGCGCAGTCGCTATTGGTGCTGATGCCATTGGAAAACGAACTTGAATCGGAATCACTGTTGGCGTGGCAACAGTTGGTGCAGGTATTGACCCACGAAATCATGAACTCGCTCACGCCGATTAAGAGTCTCAGTGAGACGGCGTTAACCCTGCTCGATGAACCGGGCACAGAAGCGGAACTGCGCTCCGCGCTTGAAGCGATTGCACACCGGGCTGACGGACTTGCGCGTTTTGTGGGAACCTACCGGCGCGTAAGCCAGTGGCCTGCGCCGACGATGGCGCCAGTGGACTTGCGGATATTTTTCGGGCGACTGCAGCAGGCGGTCACCCCGTCGTGGACCGGGCGCGGTGGCGACGTGCATTTCGAACTCGCCTCGCCCAGTCTGCGCTTGCAGGCTGACGAAGGACAACTCGAGCAAGCGATGCTGGCGCTGCTGAATAACGCCGCGCAAGCCACCCTCACCGCGACGGCACCACGGCTGTGGGTGCAGGCGCGCCAGGGCCGCGGCGGACGCCTCCTGATCAGCGTTCGTGACAACGGCCCAGGCGTGCCCGCCGGGATGGAACGGAAAATCTTCCTGCCTTTCTACAGCGCCCGCGAAGGCGGCCAGGGCATCGGGCTGTCGGTGGTACGTCAGCTGGTGCACGGCATGGGCGGACGCGTTCGCCATGTGCGGCCACTTGAAGGTGGTGCGGAGTTTATTCTGAGTTTCTGATTTGCGGAGAAGAAGTACGGCGCGGCGCGCTTTTTCAATGTCGATGCAGTGCAGAACGTAGAACGCCAATCTACGCGCCTTCCCGGTCAAAATTGCTCAGAAAGCCGCTCCAGTTCTGGTGCTACCCGCCTCTTTGCGCGGCCCGCGCCGCCGCGCAAGGCGGCTGGGTTTGGCGCTGTCTCGGTCGAAATGTTTGGTGTACTCCGACTAAATTTCTGGGCTGGCTATGTGCTGAGTCGCAGTTGGGCCAATCCCTGGGAGCCCTATGAAATCGCCGCACAGGCGGTTGCGATAAGACGATCGATAAGGTGCCAGGCTCTCGTGTCACCTGGTTAAGGAAAAAGCAGCCATCGCTGAGACGATGCTTCTGCTTCGCATAACCGATTGCCATTCGTGTCATGCTCACGTTTATTTTCAATGACTACCCGCACGCAAGAAGTACTTCGAACCTCGCACCCTTTAACCTGGATTAGCGGTCAACTAGGGATGTCTAGGGTTAACGCATCATAGGAAAAATATGCACCAATCGCGCCGTCACTTCATTGCTGTGTCACTGACTTCCGCCCTCCCGTTCTGCGCGTTCCTGTTCCACACAGGTGACAGTCGCGCCGACGAAATCGACGATGCTATCAACGCCGAAATGAAGCGCCGCAATATTCCCGGACTCTCGCTGGCGATTATCGATGGTGGCAAGATCGTCAAGGCGCAAGGCTACGGTGTGACGGAACGAGGCGGCAAGGTCGCTGTGACGCCGTCGACATTGTTTCAGGCCGGCTCGATCAGCAAACCGGTTGCGGCGCTTGGCGCACTGCGCATCGTCGAGCACGGCAAGATTTCGCTGGACGTCGACGTGAATGCCAAGCTCTCCACATGGAAAGTACCCGAAAACGAATTCACCAAGGATAAGAAAGTCACCCTGCGCGGACTGCTTAGCCATACCGCTGGTATGACGGTGCATGGCTTCCCCGGCTACGCAAGCGACGCGCTAGTACCCACAGTGCCGCAAGTCCTGGATGGCACGTCGCCTGCCAATACTGCCGCCGTACGTGTGGCTACGGTGCCTGGCAGTGCCTGGAAATATTCCGGCGGCGGATACACCATTGCACAGCAATTGATGGTCGATATCTCTGGCAAGACTTTTCCGGAGTACATGCAGGATGCCGTGCTGAAACCATTAGGCATGCTCGAGAGCTCGTTCGCCCAGCCACTGCCTGCGGAAAAGGCAAGTATCGCTGCGACCGGGCACTTTCCCAAACAGGCAGTGCCCGGGCGCTGGCACACTTATCCGGAAATGGCCGCAGCTGGCCTGTGGACGACAGCATCCGACCTCGCACGTTTTGCGATCGGCATCCAGCAATCGCTGGCAGGCAAGGTGAACACTGTCATCTCGCAGCCGATGACGCGCGAGATGCTTACCGACGTGAAAGGCAATTTCGGCCTAGGCTTACGTCTGCTCGGCACCGCAGACAAGCGCGAGTTCAATCACAACGGTCGCGATGCGGGCTTCGATGCAGCCATGTTTGCAACATTCGAATCCGGTCAGGGCGCGGTCATCATGATCAACGCCAATGACAATTCGATGTCGACCAACAGTTTGATCGCCGCGATACGCAAAGCCTACAAGTGGCCCTCAGCCTCAACGACTGCAACATTGCCCGCACCGACTGACACCGACAACAGAGCAATTTCCGCTTTTGCGGGAAGCTATGAGGTGGACGGCGGTGGTCGGTTTCAATTGATGGCTGACCGCGGCATGCTGGTCAGGATGTCGGATGGAATGCCCGCCGACGAGTTTGTGCCCGTGGGCGAACGGCGCTTCGCCGCTCGTACCGTGGAAAACCTGAATTATCAATTCGCGATCGATGATAAAGGCCAGGTGACCGTCATGCAAAAGTCAGGATTGCAGGAAAGAAAAGCGCGACGAATTGCGCCATTGATGCGAAACGTGGTGATGAAACCCGACCCCAAGCCGGCACGCACCGAGAAATTGAAAGAAGCCTTACTATGCTGCGCCAAGGGGCCGAAGGACGCGCCAGATTCGCCGCTATTTTCAGCCGGTGCCAAGGCTGACAAAGGCAGCCAGTATGAAGAGTGCATCAACGCGAAGGCGCCGGTGTTTCACTACGAGCAGGATGTGTCCAGCCACGCCATTAAGCGACACAACACCGACGTCAAAAGTATCGTGTTCTACCAGCTCCCCAAGGACGCGATGTCGCCCTATCTGGCGGTTTATCTGGATGCCGGCGGGCTCATTGCGGATCTGGAGATGGCTGATGATTAGTGTGAGTTTGCTTGCGATCAGACAGTCGATGGCACCCGTCCCGCGTTTCGCAGTCGGTTTGAGTTAATGCCGACGCCAACACAGTCCCATTCGGAGCAGGCTGCACGTGACTGGTACAGAGCGGCGCCTACCGACGTAACAGACTCGACGTGGCAAGCCGGGCAACTGTCTATATACTCTCCGACCAATCAGCGCGCCGCGCCTTTGAGCCAGACCGCTCGCCGCGCAGCACAAGTTCTATGCGCCCGAATTCCAACACCATCTGAAGAGTCACCATGAACGAAGCCACGCAAGCACCGGAAGCCCCAGAAATACCTTTAGTAGCTGTAGCCCCACCATTGCCCGACCGACTCGCAGCAGATCCGCGCAGCCCGTTTCACGTTGCGGCGATTTTCGAGCGCGATGTCGGTATCCGTTTTAATGGCAAAGAGCGCTACGACGTTGAGGAATACTGCATCAGCGAAGGCTGGATCAAAGTGCCGGTGGGCAAGAAAGTTGATCGCAGGGGCAACTCTCTGACAATCAAGCTGAAAGGTGTTGTTGAGGCTTTTTACCGTTAGCTTCGTGCTAACAACTCAACGGTAAATGACGATTTCCCGGTGGGACATTTCAGGGCGCTGGCGACTGGACGACCTCAATAGCGAGTGCCTTGAACCCCACCCGGCAACTGCCCACCTTCACCTTCAATTGTCCCGCTCCCGTCACTACCAGCGACACGTTGCGTTCATTTCCACTGCCACGTGTCCAGGGCAGGGCGATCATGTAGCCGCCGTATGGTCCCTGGCCCCAGCCTTCGATGTGGCCTAACTGCGTGACGGCATTCGCCGGCGCGGCGAGCGCCACGCCATCGCCTTCAACCGTCAGCCGCAGCGGCTCCACATGCGCAAGTTTTTTTGCCGAGCTGATGCCATGCGAACCCAGGTAGCCCGCATTACTGACGCGTAAATCGATGCGCGTTACCCCCGGTGAAAGGCTTTCGGTCGCGGTGACTTCTACCGAGATGGTTGGCAGCAGTGAGGCAACGCGCAAGGTCGTTGCACTATGTTGGCGGCACACTTCATCGAGTTTTTCGTAAGGCGGATTGGAAATGCCCACGCGCATGTCAAAGCCGCCCAACTCCACTGGCCCAATTTGCGGGTGATTGAATTGGCGCCACGGACGAAAGATACGCGACTGGTTCGCTTCGCTGTCCCACCTCGCCAGTGCGACCAGATCCTTGCGTTCGAGCTGCCCATAAAAATCCACGAAGCGCGTTTTCTTTTCCACGCCGATCTGGGCAAAGATGTCCCACAGTTCTACGCAATACGAAAGCGCACCGCGCTGATGGTAAGCGTAGCCAGTGATCACACCGCGCGAAGGCACACCGGGCACGTACTGGAAATCGTGGAAGCCCGATACCATCGGGTAGCCGGTCAGGTCTTTGGCCCACACCGCTACCTGCTTGAACACCGCGAGGTCGGCTTGATCCATCTGGTTGTCAGCGATGTCGTGGGAGGGACGCAGAAACACACCGCCGAAGGTGTGGTAATTGATCCACGCAAACACGTTTGGATGTGTGGCGTGAAATTCAAGCAGCGCGCGTGTTTCGGGCTCACTACCGGGGAATTCGCCAGCACCCTGTTGCTCGTTTTCCGCACTCCACTGATAGGGGAAATTGCGGTTGTAGTCAGTCTGGGTATCGCCGAGAAAGTCAGGGTCCGGAATGTGTCCACCGGAAAAATTGGCGATGTGGCCTTCCGGAAAGACGCGATAGAACGGCCCCACGTCTTCAGGTTGCCTTGCCACCAGCACGCCGGGTGCTTCTGTCAGTTCCACCATCTCGCCATTCGGGTGCTGCTGGCGCATGTAGCCGATCTGCCCATTGCCATCCACTGCGGAAAGCAAGACGTAGCGCAACTACCGGCGCACATGGCAGAGCTGGTGAAATCGCATCTCTTCTACATCGTCCCGCGCATGGCACCCGACGGTGCCGAGGCGGTGCTCAAGACCGGTCGCTACGTGCGCTCCGACGTTACCGACAGTCGCGCTGACAAAGGCCGCAGCTACTGGCAGAAC
>JANMZU010000554.1:0-3539 GCA_031383585.1 Betaproteobacteria bacterium | reverse complement strand
CGGAGATCGTCTGATCGACTTATTGGTAGAGTCGAAACTGAGCCTGTGGCGGGCTCGGATCAGTGCGGTGGAATCGAACTTGAGGTTGCACAGTACGCCGCCTCGCTGACGTGGGACTGACGCGCTTCGATGCGTGCGCGCACCCGTCGTTGATGGCCTGAGACGGCGTCCCTGCCCGGGTCGGGTGGCAGGCATCGACAATTAAATTGTCGTCAGCGCTGAGTCAGTTTTGCGCGTTATCTTGAAAATGCCCGACCGGTGATGACGGTCGGGCTAGTGTTTGAATCTATGTACTGAACAGGAGGCACTGGGACCCCCAACCCAGGCCGCTCTTTTTTTGCAGGTCCGCTCGGTTCAATTCAGGAAAAATCCCCGATCAATTGCGGCATGCCATGACACTTTCTAATTATTCGCACTCAGCGATAACAACTTTGCAGCTGTTCTGACCGCACATTTCAAGGGCGGCAGCCGTCGCGACCGATTTGGTAGCGCCGTAGCCATAGCCATAGTATTTTTTCGATGATGCGTAGGCACCACAGGTCTTGAACCAGACGACGACCTTGCAGTTATCGTTTCCGCTGGATTTGCATTGCTTTAACGCCGCTTTCTTGGCATCTGACTCGGAGTCTTCGCCAGTCACAAAGCCGTAGCCGGGATCAGTATCACCGACGGAGTCATCGACAGCAATCGCACCAATGGCGAACGCGCTGCCCTGGAACAGAAAGCCTAGGCAGACGATCAATGAAGCAAATTTTTTCATGTTGGATCCTAAAAAGAATTGAATAGAGGGTTATGGCCGCTGTCCGGCGCGCGACCGCACCGCCGAAGCGAGGGAAGTCGTGCGGTACTGCGACTCACGAATTTTACCTGTCCGAACCTGAAAAGGTATTTGTTGTTGCCGATTTGCTGGGCTCAATTGTCGGTTTTCACTCGCTGAAGTGATTGCGGATCAAAGGCCAAAATGGCTGGAAACGCTCGCCAGTACTGGAGTTTTCTTAAGGAAACTTCACAAAAATCCAAACTTCTCGTCTCTATCCCGTCATGCACAATTTTTTTATTTCAACGATCGAGCTCTTAAGTGTTTTTTCTTGGAATTGCCCTATTTTTTTGGGGTGACTTCTGTTCGATGTCGACACGGAGCACTGCCCGCATTGTGATGGGCAACTGAAGCTCATCGCAGCCGGTGAGGAGCCCGCCGCTGCCGCCACGTGGTGATCGTGCATCGCCAGGGTTGCGGGAACGGGGAATGGGCGTTCTGCTTTACTCTTTCGGCCTTGTCATTACGCAATAGCGTTACCTGCCGTTCGAATTGGTCGCGATTGTCGGCAATGGATTTATCGCCTGGGCCCCCATCTTGTCGGTACGCGGCGCGCTGGCACATTCGAGGTGGCAACTGAATATGCCATTGGCATACGCCGGCCTTGCGGTCTCGTTGACAGTCATCGTATTGAATAACCTGTGGTGGAGCAGCGCGCTGGTGAACTATATTGCGCCGTCGCCAATTGCCATTTTCCTGTTCGTGTATGGCTTCGTAGGCCTGCTGCGCGCGCCTCAGGACGACGCAGTCGATGCGGCACGATTTATGGCTGGCACGATGGCGGTTTCTGCATTTGTCTGGACACTGCGTATTGCGTTTCTGCTCAACGTGCTCGGCTGGAACACAGATCGCGATGTAGCGGACCTGACCATTGCATTGTTCGCCATCGCGCAGCTGGTCACAGGTGTGGCCTGCACCATCGCTCTGTTCTGGATTGAAGTGCGGCGCATGGAAGCAGCGCTGACCAAGGTGGCGTTCAGCGATGCACTCAGCGAATTGCCCAATCGCCGCGCGACCTTGCAGCGTTTTCGCGGGGAGCAGGCGCGTGCCTCACGCAGCGGAAGCCCTTGGCGCTGATGGTATTCGACCTCGACTACTTTAAGCGCGTCAACGATACCTATGGGCACCTTACTGGTGACCGTGTACTCAAACATACCGCCGATATCCTCGCCGCCGCAAAGCGTGGTGAGGACACACTTGGGCGAATTGGCGGTGAAGAATTTGTGTTGCTGCTGCCAGACTTGTCCGCCCCAGCCGCGTTGCAGGCAGCCGAACGGCTCCAATTGCGACTTGCCGAGAGCAGCATCGAGGCAGAAGGAAAGACAATTAACGTCACGATGAGTGGTGGTGGTGCCGTTTTCCCGGAAGATGGGGGCGATTGGGATAGCCTTTTTGCGGTCGCCGACAAGCGGTGTTATGCGTCAAAGCAAGCGGGGCATAATCGGGTGATGGGTTTGACCTGATCGGAGATTGTCTGTTGGGGAATTACGCCGAATAGAAGTCGCCATGAAAATAAGGCGGCCCCGATCAATGGCGGAGTCGTCGGGCTTGCTCTATCGGCCCAACACCAAACTGCTTTTCTACTTGCATGGATCGAAAAAATTGGCATTGTTACTGATGAAGAAAGTCTTACTTACACGTTTTCTATTCCTTACGCTGCAACGGCAACAGGTTCAGGCGTGTGCGGCCCGGGTCGATCGTTAGCAGCGCGCCGGCTTCTAGTTCAGATTCCATTTGCCGTAACGCGGCAACCACTTGCACTCCAATGGCGCTCGGGCTCACGTCGTCTGCACGGATTTGCACGACACTCGGCTTTTTTCCTTGCGTCGCGGCAAGAATCGCACTGAAGTCGAGATCATGCGTGAGAACGATGCATTCGTTTGTCATTGCGTAGGCCATGATCTCTGTGTCAGCCGCGTTCCCTTTTCCGACAACCGACCAATGCACTGCATCCACGCCAGAATCCGTCAGCAACCCAATCCAGCGCGGCGAAAGATTCATATCAACTAGCAACTTCATGCGTTGGCCAGCTTGACCTCGCGTTCTTCGGCGCGCCATGCAGCGTATCGAATGGCTTGCATGATGTCTTCACGTTCCAGATAAGGGTAGTCGGCGAGTACGTCTTCGACGCTGTGCCCCGCGCCAATTTGATTCAACACCATGGCAACCGTCACGCGCATTCCGCGTATACAAGCCTTGCCGCCCATAACATCGGGCTGCTGGGTGATGCGATCTAGTTGCGCCATAGCCATCTCCTTCCAGTTACTCGTCACAACGGGTATGGCGTGAGAATAACATTTTCGGAATGCATGAACGCGCAAATCAGAGGCGTGAGCGAGAGTGAGCAGAATTCATGCTCGCTGCAATCTGCTTTCGGCCGCACTCAATTTGCCGTAAACGTTTTAGCGCCCCTGACTCAAAGGGGCAGCGCGAATTTTTTCAAAAAAAATAACGCCGATCGTTCGTATCAGAGAGCCGAAAAAGTTGGAATGTTAGAACTGACCCCGGTTTTGGTGTTTGTATTTGTATTTGGGCTCAGAGTGAATCTGCTGCCAGCAGAAAACAATTTCACTCCGATCCATACCGTGGACGCGCCTGATTCGACGCAGAACACTTTTGAAAAACCTTTAGGCGGTGGCCACAAACCCACGCACAAAAGTACGTGCCGCTTCGAACTCCGGTGCGGCTTTCAAATCGTTCTGGAGAACGGCGTTTACCCAAG
>JANMZU010000551.1:0-8360 GCA_031383585.1 Betaproteobacteria bacterium | reverse complement strand
TTTCTGCCCGGGCCGACTGGCGAAAGTAACGAGTTATCGTTGCACGGGCGCGGCGTGTTCGCGTCGATTTCGCCATGGAATTTTCCGCTCGCTATATTTCTGGGGCAGATTGCTGCAGCGTTTGCGGCAGGCAACGCCGTGATCGCCAAGCCGGCCGAGCAAACGCCGATCATCGCGTTTGAGGCCGTAAAGCTGCTTCTCGAAGCTGGCATGCCGAAGGATGCCATTGCATTATTGCCGGGGCGCGGTGAGGTCATCGGCGCCAGGTTGGTCGTCGACCACCGAATCGCAGGTGTTGCGTTTACTGGCGGCACATCTACCGCGCAGGCGATCAATCGCAGTCTGGCCAATCGCCCTGGCCCGATTATTCCGTTTATCGCTGAAACCGGCGGCTTGAACGCGATGATCGCCGATTCATCTGCGTTGCCCGAGCAGGTCGTCAATGATGTCGTGGCGTCGGCATTCAACAGTGCCGGTCAGCGCTGCTCGGCACTGCGGATTTTGTGCGTGCAGAAAGATATCTTCCCCAGACTGGCTACATTGCTTGAAGGGGCCATGCAGGAACTGCGGCTGGGCGACCCGGCCAGACTGGATACGGACATCGGGCCGGTGATTGACCGGGATGCCTTTGAGATGCTGGTCGCCCATCGCGAGCGCATGGCGCAGACATTCAAGTCCATCGGCCAAACGCAGCTTCCGCGTGACATTCCGGCAGGTCATTTTTTTGCACCGTGCGCCTTCGAAATTCCGGCGTTCGATGCGATCAAGAGCGAAGTATTCGGGCCGATACTGCATGTGTTTGCATTTGAGGCTGATCAGCTGATGGATGTCGTTGACGCAATCAATGCCAGCGGCTATGGATTAACGCTGGGAATTCATTCGCGCATCGAGGAAACCATACGCGCCATTCGCGCCCGTGCTCGCGTCGGTAATGTCTACGTTAACCGCAATCAGATCGGCGCCGTGGTTGGTGTGCAGCCGTTCGGTGGCGAGGGTTTGAGCGGTACCGGGCCGAAAGCGGGCGGTCCGCATTACCTTTTCCGGTTTGCTTCCGAGCGCACTTTCACGGTCAATACCGCTGCTGCCGGTGGCAACGCAGCCTTGATTGCAAGTTCAGAGTGAAATAGTGCGGAATTGGCCGCATCAAGAGTCTATGATGTGACGGTCGAAACCAGCTAACGGGCAGAGGGTATATCGGATGCAAAGTTTTGCGCGCAGTATCTGTATTTGTCTCTTGCTCCTATCGGCTGGCTGCGCCCAACTGGTCGCGCCATACCCGTCCCCGCCTGGGTTAAATGTACCGTTTGCGGCAGTACAGCCGTTCTCGCTGACCGCGGTTGGCGAAATCGCGCCACCAGCCTGGGAGCCTTGGGTGCTTTCGCGGTTTCTGGCGAAAACAAACTACCGAATCATCGATCTGGAGGGCGAGCGCGTGCTGGAGGCAGATGCAAACGTATCGGCGTCAGGTCTGCTGCAGCCGCTGGCACTGATTGCCGCTGATTACCCGACACTTCATTGGCGCTGGAGAGTGCCGCAGTTGATTGCCGAGGCCAACAACGCCAGCCGCACTGGCGACGACTCACCCGTGCGGGTCATCGTTGCTTTTGACGGCGACAAATCGAAATTTGACTTCGAGGACAGCGCGCTGGCGGAAACGGTTAAGCTATTCAGCGGGCGTGAAATGCCCTACGCAACCATCCAGTACATTTGGGAGAACAAGCTCCCCAAAGAAACTGTAATCGACCATTCAAAAACTTCGCGCGCGAAAATGCTGGTGGTGGAATCTGGCCCCGAACGACTAGGACAATGGATTAATTTTCAGCGGAACGTAAAACAGGATTTCGAGCGGTTGTTTGGGGAGCCCCCAGGTTCGATCATTTTCGTAGGCGTTATGACAGATTCGAACGCGACGGGTTCGCAGACCAGTGCTTATTACGGGGATATCCGCTTTTCGCGGGAAGAGTAAGCGAAAAATTCGTAGATCGCGATTTGGCGCGGCTCGCAGCACATAAGTGGCTGAAAACCGGCGCCAATAGGGGCTCTATATCTTTTTCATTCCCGGTGGCGCAGTTGTGCCGGAAAGCACCACAAGCATCGATTTGCCTTCGGCCTTCCAGAAGTCCACCGCGTCCTGAAACAACTCCACTACCGTTTCAAGCTGGCTCTCGTGATGGCTGGAGAATGCGTCGGTGTGATCGAAGTAAATCAGATAGCCCTCAGCTTCGACCCAGTCCATGTCTGTGAGGCAGTCATAGAACGCATCCCAGTTGTTGCCGAAGTGGGAAGGAAACTTCATCGCGACCGCAGCATGGTTGAGAAACTGCTCTTTCTTTTCTATTTTTTGGCCTTCCAGATGGAAGAAAGCCATTGCTTTCGCGCGCGCAAGTTTGCTCAATTCCGCGACGCTCGCATGGGTCTTCGCCCAATACACACCGCGCGGCTGGTCGCTTGCTAGGATATTTTTGAGTTCCGGCGAGGCCATTGCATTACTCCTTGATCTTCTTGAATGAAGCGTAGTGGTCGTCAGTGTAATAGCACATATCGAGTACTTGCGACTGCTGTTTCGCCAGCACGCCGCCGCAGACGATGCGTCTTGCGCCGCGATCGCGGGCATGCGGCGTTTTCACGGTGAACTCACGATAAAAGCCGCGCGATTCCTTCGGCAGGATGCGCTCACGGTTGGAGAAAATGGAGCCGTCTTTCGTATAAGGGTAGGGGCCGCCTTTGCGGATTAGCGCCAGCGTTTCGCGCGCTTCCTTTGGTAGCGTCGATGCGGTGACCAGCGGAAGATTTCCTGCTGGACGCGTCGCGTCCAGTGCCTGAGCGACACCGGCATTCCCAAGCAAGCCAATAGATACGCAGAAACACAATATTGTTCGCAAATTACTTTTCAAGTTTGCCCCCGATTTTAAGATAAGCGCATCACACGATTTTCTTGTGCGCACAATGCGGTTTGATGCAGTCGGCATACAAGTAGAGTGAATGGTCGTGGATGTTAAAGCCACGATCCTTTGCTATTTTCTGTTGGCGCCTTTCAATTTCGGCGTCATAAAATTCCTCAACGCGGCCACACTGCATGCACACCAGGTGATCGTGATGACTACCTTCGTTCAACTCGAAAACCGCCTTGCCGCCCTCGAAGTGATGGCGCGCCAGCAAGCCGGCCTGCTCAAATTGCGTCAGCACCCGATAGACGGTAGCCAAGCCGATATCGGCATTCTCGTTCAACAGCAATTTGTAGACGTCTTCAGCAGACATATGGCGCTGTGCGGAATTTTGAAACAAGTCCAGCACTTTCAAGCGCGGGAAGGTGGCTTTAAGGCCCATGTTTCGAAGTTCTTTTGATTCGGACATAACGATCCCGGATTTAAGATGTCCTCATCATAAGCTGTTTTTGTGAATGTCGGCGCCGGGTGACGCGCTGCGATGAGGTGGACGTGGTCAGCTATAATATCGCGTTGATTTGTTATGAAAGTTTGACATGACCATCGCTCGTTTTGCTGTCCACATTGCCATTGGTGCTGCGTCTCTTTTGATGTCTGGCTGCGCCGGTTTTGGTGTGCATCGCATCGATATTCAGCAGGGGAACCTGGTCACCACGGAGCAGCTCGCCAAAGTTAAAACAGGCATGAGCAAGCTTGACGTACGCAGCACGCTGGGCACACCGCTGTTGCAGGATGTATTCAACGGTAACCGTTGGGATTACTATTTCAGCCTTGATCAAGGCACCAAGTACGGCCCATTCGGGCGCGATAAACAGGGTTTCAAAGTGACGATCATGTTTGAAAACGACAAGGTCGCGAAGATTGATGGCAGGGGTTCTGAAATAGAGATTCTGACGGGCGGCGGTGAGAAGCGCCAGCTGCCAAATGCGCTACCCCCGGGTGCACCACCGGCTAAAGAGAAATAGGCAAATCGCCAAACCGATGATGCAGTCGGCGCAAATGCGGCTGGCGATCGCTGGTGCGGGCGGGCGAATGGGGCGGGCACTGCTTAGTGCGGCCGCAGAGGTGCCTGGCGCAAGCATCTGTGGCGCGCTGGAGCGTGCGACTAGTCCGCTATTGCACACTGACGCTGGGTTGCTTAGTCGCAATGCCGCCGGCATCCTCGTCACTGGTGACCTTGATGTGGCGCTTGCGTCTGCGCATATGCTGATTGATTTCACAAGACCTGAAGGCACCGTCAAGCACATTGCTGCTTGCCGCAGACTCGGTGTCAACATGGTGATTGGCACGACCGGATTCACCGCGGAAGAGAAAATGCAGATCGAATCAGCGGCCAAGGATATCGCCATCGTTTTCGCACCCAACATGAGTGTTGGCGTCAACGTCATGCTGAAGCTCGTCGCGCTGGCGACCTCAGCACTGCACGAGCAATACGATATCGAGATCATCGAGACGCATCACAAGATGAAAGTGGATGCGCCCTCAGGCACCGCGCTGCAGCTAGGCGAGGTGGCGGCGCAAGCGATAGGCAAATCGTTGAACGAAATCGCCGTGTTCGACCGCCACGGCGTGACCGGCGAACGCCAGGCCGGCACCATCGGATTTGCCGCCGTTCGTGGTGGCGACATCATCGGCGATCACACCGTCATGTTTGCGGGCCCGGGTGAGCGGATCGAAATTAGCCATAAGTCGTCCTCGCGCACGAATTACGCGCAGGGAGCGATGCGCGCAGCGAGTTTTCTGGCGACAAAGAAGTCGGGGCTCTACGATATGTCTGACGTACTTGGACTACGCTAGGAAAATGCGGCGGCATTCGGTTTGCCCAAAAGCGGGCCGTCAGGT
This sequence comes from Betaproteobacteria bacterium, assembly GCA_031383585.1. GTDB lineage: Bacteria > Pseudomonadota > Gammaproteobacteria > Burkholderiales > Usitatibacteraceae > UKL13-2. Next base: position 3,573 of record JANMZU010000551.1, on the reverse strand, counting down.
AAAATAGCGTCTTAATCGCGAAGGCTTTTAGTTAAAGAACGCGGGAAAGCGCCGACACCGGTCTTTCCCGTTTTTTATGTCCGTCGCTCAAGCATTTTTCTCAAGCTTTTCTCCGGAGTTCACGTGCATTCCCCCGCCCCTTTTGCCAGCCACCTTCAACCTGCTGTGCTTGTGCTCGCCGACGGCTCGGTGTTCAAGGGCGTGTCCGTCGGTGCCGACGGTCATAGCGCCGGTGAGGTTGTATTCAACACCGCGATGACCGGATATCAGGAAATCCTCACGGACCCGTCCTACATGGGACAGATCGTCACGTTGACCTATCCACATATTGGCAACACCGGTGCCAACGCGGAGGATGTTGAGGCTGATAAGTGTTATGCAGCCGGGCTGATCATTCGCGACCTGCCCACGCTCGCCTCCAACTGGCGCATGCAAGAGACGTTGCCTGCCTACTTGAAACGTAATGCCGTGGTTTCGGTCGCGAATATCGATACGCGCCGTCTCACCCGTCTGATACGTGAAAAGGGCGCGCAGAACGGCTGCATCCTGACTGGCTGCCACTCCGCAGACGCCATTTCCAACGCGCTGGCTTTTGCGAAGGGCGCGCCAAACATGTCCGGACTGGATTTGGCCAAAGTGGTGAGCTGCAAACAAGCCTATGCCTGGAATTCGTCGACCTGGGCACTCGGTGCTGGCTATGGCAAGCAGGAGAATCCAAAATTCCACGTAGTTGCGTTTGATTACGGTATCAAACACAACATCCTTCGCATGCTTGCTGAACGCGGCTGCTGCATCACCGTCCTGCCCGCGCAGGCGACAGCAGAGGCTGCGTTGGCTCTGAAGCCAGACGGCGTATTCCTGTCCAACGGTCCCGGCGATCCTGAACCATGCGATTACGCGATTGTCGCCATCCGGGAAATTATCGCCAAAAACATTCCTGTTTTCGGCATTTGCCTTGGCCACCAATTGCTGGCGCTTGCTTCCGGCGCGAAGACGATGAAGATGAAATTTGGTCATCACGGCGCCAATCATCCCGTGCAGGACCTCGATACGAAGAAGGTCTACATCACCAGTCAGAATCATGGATTTGCCGCTGATGAAAGCACACTGCCAGCAAATTTGCGCGTGACACACCAGTCGCTGTTTGATGGCACCTGCCAAGGGCTCGAGCGGACCGACAAACAGGCATTCAGTTTTCAGGGGCATCCAGAGGCAAGCCCAGGGCCGCATGAAGTCGGCTATTTGTTTGATCGCTTTGTACAAATGATGGAGACGAAGCGTGGCTAAACGTACCGACATCAAATCCATCCTCATCATCGGCTCCGGCCCGATTGTCATCGGCCAAGCCTGCGAATTCGACTATTCAGGTGCGCAAGCCTGCAAGGCGTTGCGCGATGAAGGTTTCAAAGTCATCCTGATCAACTCAAATCCGGCAACGATCATGACAGACCCGGAAATGGCGGACGTGACCTATATCGAGCCCATTACCTGGAAGATCGTCGAGAAGATTATCGAGAAGGAACGCCCCGACGCGCTCTTGCCGACGATGGGTGGACAGACCGCGCTCAATTGCGCGCTGGATCTCGCCAAACATGGTGTGCTGGAAAAGTATGGCGTGGAGATGATCGGTGCATCCAAAGAAGCCATCGACATGGCCGAGGATCGCGAAAAATTCAAGCAGGCAATGACCCGAATCGGGCTCGGCTCGGCGCGCTCCATGATTGCCCATTCTATGGAAGAAGCATTGCAGGTGCAGGCGGCCATCGGCTTTCCGGCCATCATTCGCCCAAGCTTCACCATGGGCGGGTCCGGCGGCGGCATTGCCTACAACCGCGATGAGTTTGTCGAGATCTGCGAACGTGGCCTTGAGGCCTCGCCCACGAAAGAATTGCTGATCGAAGAATCGCTGCTCGGCTGGAAAGAGTTTGAAATGGAAGTCGTTCGCGACAAGAACGACAACTGCATCATCATCTGTGCGATTGAAAACCTCGACCCAATGGGCGTGCATACCGGCGACTCGATCACCGTCGCCCCCGCACAGACGCTGACGGACAAGGAATACCAGATCATGCGCAACGCCTCAATCGCGGTGTTGCGTGAGATCGGCGTCGAGACCGGTGGCTCAAATGTGCAGTTTGCGGTGAATCCAAAAGATGGTCGCATGCTGGTCATCGAGATGAATCCGCGCGTTTCGCGTTCATCCGCCTTGGCTTCAAAAGCGACCGGATTTCCGATTGCCAAGATCGCGGCCAAGTTGGCTGTGGGCTATACGCTCGATGAATTGAAGAACGACATTACCGGTGGTGCGACACCTGCGTCGTTCGAGCCGGCTATCGATTATGTCGTCACCAAAGTGCCGCGGTTTGCGTTCGAAAAATTTCCGCAGGCCGATGACCGGTTGACGACGCAGATGAAGAGCGTCGGCGAAGTCATGGCCATCGGCCGCAACTTTCAGGAGTCATTGCAGAAAGCGCTGCGAGGGCTGGAGACCGGCGTCGACGGGTTTAATCTTAAGACCGTTGACCCGGAAAAAATTGGCGACGAGTTGGCTTATCCGCGCGGAGAGCGGCTTTGGTATGTGGCGGATGCGTTCGGCATCGGCATGTCGGTCGAGGAACTTCACGGTTACACGAAAATAGATCCGTGGTTTCTCGCGCAAATCAAGGAACTGGTTGACCGCGAACTCGCGATTGAAAAGAAAACGCTGGAAGATTTTGGTGCCGAGGAACTGCGTGAAATCAAACGTATGGGATTCTCGGATCGCCGATTGGCGCACCTCTTGAAGCGAAAAGAGGCTGAAGTCCGCGCCAGACGCCATTCTTTCAATATTCGCCCTGTCTACAAACGCGTCGATACCTGTGCGGCTGAGTTCGCGACGTCCACCGCCTATATGTTTTCGAGCTACGACGAAGAGTGCGAATCCAGGCCTACTGACAACAAGAAAATCATGATTCTCGGTGGTGGACCAAACCGCATCGGGCAGGGCATCGAATTCGACTATTGCTGTGTGCATGCAGCGCTGGCGCTGCGCGAAGACGGCTATGAAACCATCATGGTCAACTGCAATCCGGAGACTGTCTCAACCGATTACGATACGAGTGATCGCCTCTACTTTGAGCCGCTAACGTTGGAAGACGTGCTGGAAATCGTCGACAAGGAAAAGCCAGTCGGCGTCATCGTGCAGTTCGGCGGGCAGACGCCGCTGAAACTGGCGCGCGCGCTGGAAGCCAACGGCGTGCCGATTATCGGCACCACGCCAGACATGATTGACATGGCCGAAGACCGCGAGCGCTTCCAGAAACTGATTCACGACCTGGGACTGCTGCAGCCACCCAACCGCACGGCGCGAACCAATGAGGAAGCCATCATCAAGGCGCGCGAAATCGGCTATCCGCTGGTGGTACGCCCGAGCTACGTGCTCGGTGGCCGCGCGATGGAGATTATCCACGTTGAATCCGATCTCGAGCGCTACATGCGCGAGGCTGTGAAAGTTTCAAACGATTCACCAGTGCTGCTGGATCGCTTTCTGAACGACGCCATCGAGGTGGATGTCGATGCCGTCAGCGATGGCGT
>JANMZU010000482.1:0-8131 GCA_031383585.1 Betaproteobacteria bacterium | reverse complement strand
ACATTCTTCGTCTTACCCGCCTCATTGTCGCTGGCTTGCTTTTGGCCTGCGGCGCGCCCGCGTTTGCCTCTACGATCGGCTGCGTGACTACGGAATGGAAACTCATCGGCGCCAACCACAAAGTGTGCGTCGAGGCATTTGGTGACGCCAGGGTTCCGGGCGTGACGTGCCATGTGAGTCAAGCCAGAACAGGCGGAGTTGCAGGCTCGCTGGGGCTGGCGCAGGACCCTTCGCAGTTCTCGCTCGCCTGCCGCCAAACTGGCCCGATCACGTTGCCCGCAAAACTGCCAAAGGATGAGGTGGTATTCGCCGAGGACACGTCGATTCTCTTCAAGGAAACTCGCGTTGTGCGTATGTGGGATGAAGCGAATCGCACGCTTGTCTACGTCGCCATCAGTCGGAAACTCATCGATGGCGCGCCAGCAAATAGCATTTCGACCGTACCCGTGATGCCATGGGGCGGCAAGCAGCTGGAGAGCCCAACATTATTCCATCTTCGCCACATTACTCGACTAGCTTTTTGACATAGCCCATACATGGCAAGCACGACAAAGGTACTACTCGTACTTGCTGCGATTGCTGTCGCTGGCTCGCTGCTACTGGTCGGCGGCGCATGGTACTGGTGGGATCAAAATGGTACCGCGATGTTGGACGCTGGAAAAACAGCAATGGAGGACGGGCAAAAGGATGGTGCAAGCCTCACTGAAACCAGTTGCACGAGCACGGCGCTTGACCGGCACAAGGCCGACGCAAATCGGTCATTCGGATCGGCGCTGCGCAATAGTGTTTGGCTGTCGGGCTGTCTGAATACCAGCAAGCCGCAAGAGCAATTTTGCGCTGGAGCGCCGTCATCGAGCGAGATACTGGCCTCGGCCCTGTGGGCTACGCAAATGTGCTCTAAAAACGGCATCGACGATCCGACCTGTCCCAACTTGATGCAGAGCGTGAGCAAGTACTGCGCGTCCCCGCAACGCGAAGAAAAATTCAGGGGCGGTGCGCCACCAGCGACAGAACGGGGCGTAAGACCGATTGCGTAAGACGCATTTTTTCGGATTGCCCCCTGTGACCATGCCCGGTTTCATTCGCCACTGCTGTGTGGGCTTCGATGCGGAAGACTTCGGGGGTATCGCCACCATCCCACCCTTCCTCCGTAGCCAGAGAAAGGAGCCACAGGTCCGACTTTCGCCACTGGTCAAAACTAATCGTCGTTTGTCGCAAGCTGACAGCCAATCGCCGCATCCGCCTTGATTGTCCCCGCCTTGCTTGCAATACTGCTGGCGCTGACTTGTAACGAAGAGTACTTTAACGGAAGCTGAAAAATGGCAATGCCAGGCAAAGTTAGAACCACACAAACAGACGAGTATTGGTTACACGCCAAACGCTTTGGATGGGGCTGGGGCCTCTCAAGTCACAGGCAAGGCTGGGCGGTGCTGGTGACATTCTTTGTCCTGCTTTCTTTAACCCCGTTGTTCTTTCCGTCAACCACTCCAATGGCAAGCTATCTCGCTACAGTCGGTTGCCTGTGCGCAGCGCTCATCGCGGTTTGCTGGCGCACAGGCGAGCCACCTCGCTGGCGCTGGGGGGGGATCGTGAAATCTACGATGCAAATAGCAACGGCAACAACTGCACCCTCGTTCAAGGCCATGCGCGGTTTATGGTTGGCTGGTGAATGTGGTCAAATCAGCCGCGTGTCCGCAGCGTTAAAGGCAGTTTCGCGGCTGGCAAATTGCCTCTCGCGCATGCTTGGTAGTCCGTAGAATATCGCCACATCTTATTTGAGCCACCCGCAAGGGATTTCGGCCAAACTCACAACACACAATATCAACCACCAAGAAAGGATTGCCATGGCAATGGACGTAATCGACTACAAGGTTTACGGCGCCGAAATGCAATTTGTAGAAGTCGAGCTCGATCCCGGTGAGGCGGCAATGGGTGAAGCCGGCAGCATGTTCTACATGGAGGCCGATATCGATATGGAAACCATATTCGGCGATGGTTCTGCGAGCCAGAGCGGCTTCCTTGGCAAGATCATGGGTGCGGGCAAGCGGCTGTTGACCGGCGAATCGCTGTTCACCACCGTTTACACCAGCAAGGCAAGCGACGGTAAGCGCAAAGTTGCCTTTGCCGCGCCGTACCCGGGCAAGATCATTCCCATCGACCTGAGCAAAGTGGGCGGCACCTTCATTTGCCAGAAAGATGCGTTTCTGTGTGCCGCGAAAGGCGTGTCTCTGGGCATCGCCTTTCAACGCAAACTTGGCGTCGGCTTTTTTGGCGGCGAAGGTTTCATCATGCAGAAGCTTGAAGGCGACGGCATGGCCTTCCTGCACGCAGGTGGCACCATGCACCGGCGCGACTTGAAGGCTGGCGAGGTGTTGAGAGTGGATACCGGCTGTCTGGTAGGTTTGCAACCATCCGTCGAGTACGACATCAAGATGGTGCCTGGCATCAAGACAGCACTCTTCGGAGGCGAAGGTTTATTTTTTGCAACCCTGCGCGGCCCGGGATTTGTATTGCTTCAATCCCTGCCATTTGCGCGCCTGGCATCGCGTATCTTTGCGGCGGCTCCACTATCCAAAGGTGGCGGCGGCGCGGGTGGTGAGCAGGGCAGCATCCTCGGCGGCTTGGGTAGCCTGATTGGTGGCGACAGAGATTGATAGTGCGCGGCGCGTTCTCAACAACATTCGCGGAAATGCGCTGAGCCATGCGCCTCAAAGCGCTTATTTTTGGCCCGGGTTTTCCGTCGGCTGGTGCATTGGTCGAGTTCGACGCCAATGAGACCGGCATCCGCGTGCACACCAGCGAGGCCGACGACGGCACGCCTCGCTGGAACCGAATCAAGCTAGCGAAAGCCGGCTGGGATGGTTTGCAACTGCGGATGGAGTGGACCGGGAGTGCCGGCACCTATTCGCTCACTTCAGGCGATGCAGAAGCGTTCGCGGCGATCAAGAAGCTCGCCGCCGGAAAATCGGAATTACAGGTACCCAAGCCGGATGCTGTGACCAGAGTCTGGTGGCACGCATTACTCTGGGTCTTTGTCGTACTGCCGATTCTGCTGGTGGGCACGGTGCTATGGCAGCACGACCGCATCATCGGCTGGATGATGGATTTGATTCCGGTGGAACAGGAGGCCAAGTTTGGTGAAGTTCTATTCGCCCAACAAAAAGCCTCGCTGGCGCTGGTGGAAGGCCCTGCACTCGCCATGGTGCGCGACATCGGCGAAAAGCTGACCAGGGACTCCCGCTACAAGTATCAGTTCTACATTGCAAAGAATGAGGAGGTCAATGCCTTCGCCATGCCTGGCGGCTTTGTGGTCGTGTACACCGGCCTCCTTAAGCTAGCCGAATCCGCCGAGGAAGTTGCGGGTGTATTGGCGCACGAAGTGCAGCATGTTGAAAAGCGTCACAGCTTGCGCGGCATTGCGCAGTCATTGGGATTGACCGCTGCAACGAGCCTGTTGTTAGGCGACATGCGCGGTCCTGCGTCAATCGGCGGCGAGTTGCTGCAACTCAAGTTCTCTCGCAGTCATGAGAGCGAGGCCGATCAGGCGGGGCTGAAAGCGCTGGTCGCGGCAAAGATAAACCCAACGGGCATGCGCGATTTCTATGCGCGTATGGCGGCGCAATCCGGCTTCAGTGTGGGTTTTCTCGCTACACACCCAGCGAGCGAAGAGCGCACAGCTGATATAGACCGCGCCATCAAGTCGTTGTCAATAGACGACGTGCGTGTAGCACCGCTGTCGTATGACTATGCGGCCATCAAGACGGCGTTGGGTACGCAGAAGTAGCGCCGATGAACCTAGTGTCTCGACCCGGAAAAAGACGCCGTTTCATGTATCGATAATTCTGGGTCGAGACCCTAGTGTTCTACTCTCGCCTTTGTACAAGATGCTGCGCGCAGTCAATCCTGCTAAGCAACTAGCGCGTGTGCAGCAGCGCGGCGCCATAGCAGCAACCAAAGAATCGCCACCGCCGATACCGCGAGCAGCGGCATCGCCACGTAATTCAGCATCACCCAGCCATTGGCCTTGAGCAGCAGGCCAGAACCAAAGGAGGCCGATGCCGTGGTGCAGAACACCAGCAAATCGTGCAAGCCCTGTGCGCGCGATTTCTCGGATGGTTGATAGCTTTCGATGAGCAGCGTCGAGCCACCGACGTACATGAAATTCCAACCGATACCGAGCAACACCAGCGACCACCAGAAATGCGCGATGCTGATGCCGGCCAGCGAAACGGCCAGGCATGCGCACATGATGGCCACGCCGACGAGCATGATCCACAGCACGCCGAATCGCTTGATCAAACTGCCGGTGAAAAACGAAGGCGCAAACATCGCAACCACGTGGGCGGATATGACATTGGCTGCCGCGTCATAGGGATAACCGCAAAACCCCATCGCCAGCGGTGTTGCCGTCATCAACAGGTTCATCACGCCATAGCCAAGCGCGCTGCAGAGCGTCGCCACCACAAACACACGCTGCCGCGCAATCGTGGCCAGCGCGCGTGCTGGCGCAGCGTCAACTGGCGCTTTCACTGCCGGCATGCGTAACAAACTGAGCATGCACGCCGTAAAGAGGCTGAACACGATCAGCGAAGCGTAAGAGGCAAGAAATTCCATCGGCGCCAGATGCCGCGTCCATTTTGACAATGCCGGCCCGATGATGCCGCCGACAAGACCGCCGGCAACCACAAGCGAAATGGCGTTAGCCTTGAAGTCTGCAGACGCCGCATCAGCGGCGGCGAAGCGATAAAACTGGCCAAAGGCTACGTAGATACCCAGCACGAAGGTGCCCAAACATAGCAGGCTAATGCTCTGTGCGTACACCGCGAATGTCGCAATGGCGCCACCAGCTACGCCGCAGGCGGTCCCCACCAGAAAACCGGCGCGACGGCCAATGCGCTGCATAAGGTTGGACGCAGGTAGCGCAAACAATGCCGATCCAATAATTTGCGTGGTCACTGGCAGCGTCGCGAACGACTTATCCGTCACCAACTGATAGCCCACCAGGCCATTGAGGGCAATCAGAGTGACGTTGTTGGTAAACAGCATTGCTTGCGCAGCCGCAAGCAGTGAGATATTTCTATTTTGATCGTGTACGGCGCTCAACGGAACCAAGCCTCGGAAAAGGGGCGATGTGACGATATTGTAGTTTGCGAAGCTGGCGCGAAGCCATGCCGCGCAAATTTCATAACCGTTACAGCGCCCCCGTGGCTACATTTGCATGTCCCGATTAAGCATGTTGCAAGCTGTGTGCAGGTGCAAGGTCAGCCTTTGGTCAGCACCACATTGGCAATTCTTCCGCCTGAGTCCAGCACGAACTTCAGCTGGGCCGAGCCATTGGCCGCAACGAAGTTTCCATTCCTCATGGCGAGAACTTCAAATGGCTCCTTGCCACTCACTTCGGCGACAATTTTGCTGCCGCTGCTGTATAGCGACAGCATGGTGCCATCCTCCATCGCGTAGGCGCCGCGCGCTGCTTTGAAGGCCTCGCGTGCAGCAGCGCTACTCAACAAACTGCTGTCGCGGATTTCCTGTTTGTCAAATATGTTGACGGCAGCGTTGGGCGATGCGGCAAAGGTCGATGAAGCACCAAGTGCGGCTACAGAGATTGCGGCAGTGATGAGAAATTTTTTCATGTTTGGTTTACTCACTTTATGTAGGTGGACGAAGTTTTCTGCCTCGCGCAGCATCAGGATGCGGCGGGACAATGCCAATATGTCAAAACGCCATCAAACAGGCGACCGCTGTCCGATGAAGCGCGGAAAATACGTATTGGAATACGCCGCCGCACTACCCACCTGAAATCGCCATGCGTCGACACATTTGGTCACGCAATTACAAGCGGGAACGGCAGGCCCCGCAGCAACTTGGTACCGATTGTGTTTGTTGCTTCAACCGAGATTCGCGGGTATTCCACACCTTTATGTATGGTTCCTGCAGTTTCTTCGACTGACCACTTTGGTCGCCAACATCCGATCACGCAGTCGAAGCAACCTTGTCCGCGCTACCCGCGCAACAGTAAGCGATATGCGAGCAATTGCGTTATTGAAGTTACGTCAAGGACACACAATGCAAAGCAAACCGTCAACAATGATGTTACCGGCGCGAGTCGCACGCGAAATTGCCAATGCACACGACCGCAGCGAGAGGGTTATCAGCTGGTTCCAGATGGGTGTCGTGACTTTTTTTGGGCTGCTCTATTTGTTGTCGCCATCACCTGTAGATCGGACACTCGACCCGGGACTGACCAGTATGCTCAGCCCATGGCTGAGTGCAGTGCTGTCCAAGCCAGTGCCGTGGGCACTGTCACTGTACTTTGTCGCCACCGTAGTTCGACTGATTTGGAGTACGCATCACCGCTTGCCGCCGTGGTCTCTGGTGGTGTCGATTGTGCTGGATATGCTGCTGTTGATGGGCCTCATATGGAGTTTTCATATTCAGTATCAGCAGCCACCAGCGTTCTATCTGAAGGCGCCCACCCTGCTGTACGTCTTCATTTTCATCGCCCTGCGCGCACTGCGCTTTGAGGAGCGATACGTGTTGATTGCCGGCGTTGTCGCAGCAGTTGGTTGGCTGTCGCTGGTTGCATATGCGGCGATTTTCGACCACCGCCCAAATTTGGTGACGCACAACTACGTCGACTACATGAGCCAACCGTCAATCCTCTGGGGTGCTGAAATTGACAAAATCGTCACCATGCTGGTGGTGAGCCTGCTGTTGTTTCTGGCTATTCGCAATGCACGCGAGGTAATGGTGCGCGCACTCGCAGAGGGCGAGGCGGCACATGACCTGAAACGTTTCTTTTCACGCGACGTCGCCGAACACATTACTGCCGCCGACGAACGGATTCAGCCTGGCCACGGACGCATCTGCGAGGCAGCGGTTATGTTCCTGGACTTGCGCGGCTTTACGGCGCTATCGCGGATGCTGCCACCCGACCAGACCGTCGCGGTACTGGGTGACTATCAGGCGAGGATGGCGCCCATCATCCGCAAGCACGGCGGCTCCATCGACAAGTATCTAGGCGATGGCATTCTCGCCAGCTTTGGCGCGACCCGCGTTTCGCGAACGTTTGCCGCCGATGCGCTGAGTGCAGTCGATGAATTGATGGCAGAAGCAAGTCACTGGAGTGAGCAACGTGTGGCACAGGGCTTGCCTCCGGTTAATGTCGGTGCGGCGGTAGCCGCCGGCAGCTTGCTGATCGGTGCGGTCGGCGATGCAGCGCGCCTCGAGTACACAGTCATCGGCGACGCCGTCAACCTTGCGGCGAAACTGGAAAAACAAACCAAGGTCGAAAAAGTCCGCGCGCTGACAGATGCCCCCACGTACGCGCTGGCTCGGCAACAGGGCTTTAGCGTGGAAAAGGAATTACGTCAGGCGCGGATCGTCGGTGGCGTGGAGCATCCGCTTGATCTAGCCGTACTGGCTTGACGCGGCGCTGTGAAGCGACTGCTGGCGCACCATTCATCGCATGGACGTCGGTCGGCGTAATCAACCCGAAGTCAAACCCCGCGGGCCGGCGCCGCGTTCAGATTTTTGGAGAAACATTTGGTCGCCAACTGTTGCCGCAGGTAGAAACTCCATATTAGACGGGCCTTTCCACACCTTTTCGCCCTGTGCCGCCCGCCAAATGGCGTTCTATGCAGTTTATCCACCATTCGGTCTGCCCGCAGAAAGCGCCACGCGTTCCCAACGCCAGCCGGAAATTTGTCAACAAACGTTACAAGCCCTCAAAAAGTGTTGATTGTCACCAAATTGCAGACACAATTAGTTCCCTACACTCTGATCAGCTAAATTGTCTTCAAGCAATCGCACCGCTGAGATCGGGATTGACACGCCAACCTGGCAAAGCGCGATGGCCTGCCATCTCACGCGCCCGGAGCAGGCCATTGAGATCGCGCGGGACGCGCTGGAGTTGGCCACAGCTACTGACGATACCCTCGCCATAGCTTGGGCACAATTGACACTCTCCCTGACCGGCTATCGCTTGATTGGCGCAGACCTGGCTGCGCTAGAGCGCAATTTCGCGGAAGCGAATTCGAAAATGCAGGCCCTGGAAGATGCGAGAGGCTTGCGCCTTTGCGCGTTGGCTCCTGCGGTGTTGGCATCAAAGCGGGGCAACTGGGTGGAAGCC
>JANMZU010000419.1:0-6411 GCA_031383585.1 Betaproteobacteria bacterium | reverse complement strand
GTGGTGGCGTACGCCATCGCGGGCAGCGTGCTGGTCGATTTACAAACTGAGCCAGTCGGCCAGGGTACCAAGGGCCCCGTGTATCTGAAAGACATCTGGCCGACCAGTCACGAAATCGCCGGCGTACTGGGCTTTGCGATGGACCCTGCTGTGTTCAATGCGCGTTACTCAAATCTCGGCGCCGACAATCCCCTGTGGCAGAACATCAAGGGAACTGTCGGACAGGTGTACGATTGGCCAAAATCCACCTATATCGCTGAGCCACCCTTCTTCGCCAACTTCGGCACGGGTGCCGGGAAAGCACACGACATCAACGGCGCGAAAGCGCTCGGCGTGTTCGGCGACTCCGTTACCACTGATCACATTTCTCCGGCCGGGTCGATCAAGGATACGTCGCCTGCGGGCAAGTTTCTGATCGAGCACAATGTCCTCAAGGCTGACTTCAACAGCTATGGTGCGCGGCGCGGCAATCACGACGTCATGATGCGCGGCACCTTCGCCAACGTCCGCATCAAAAACCTGATGATCCCGGCCAAGGCAGATGGTTCACGCGTTGAAGGCGGACTGACACTGATGCAGCCCTCAGGCGAACAACTGCCGATCTATGACGCGGCCATGCGCTACATCGCGGCAGGAACGCCAACAGTCGTCTTCGGTGGCGAGGAATACGGCACGGGTTCGTCACGCGATTGGGCAGCGAAGGGCACGCAGCTACTCGGTGTGAAGGCGGTAATCGCCAAGAGCTTCGAGCGTATCCATCGTTCCAACCTCGTCGGCATGGGCGTGTTGCCCTGCCAGTTCAAGGGCAGCGACACGGCGACGTCACTGGGCATCAGGGGCGACGAAGATTTTGATATCGTCGGCGTGGAGGCAGGCATCAAACCGCAGATGGATGTCACTCTGGTCATCACGCGCATAGATGGCACCAAGCAAAATGTGACCGTCCTTTTGCGCATTGACACGCCAATCGAGGTGGATTACTACTTGCACGGCGGGATTTTGCCTTACGTGCTGCGGGAGCTGGTCGCGTAGCGAGCAGTATTGCCAACGCAGCATTGAAAAGAGCCGGGGTTTCCGGCTCTTTTTCATACAACGCAACGCAGATCAAGCAAGGGCGGGGCGTTCAGAGCAAAAACGCACGTCAAGCCGCACCTGGCCTTGTCTTGCGTTGCCTTGACTAGGCGACTTTCAACACCAGCTTGCCAAAATTCTCACCCTTGAACAGCATCATCAACCTCTCTGGAAAGGTTTCCAATCCCTCAACGATATGCTCATGCGATTTCAATTTACCTTTGGCCATCCACTGGCCCATCTGCAATGCGCCCTCCTTGTAACGCGGGGCGTAATCGAATACGACGATTCCTTCCATGCGAGCGCGATTGACGAGCAGTGAAAGGTAATTTGACGGCCCTTTGACCGGCGTCGTATTGTTGTACTGCGATATTGCTCCGCAGATAACAATGCGCGCTTTCAGGTTGATGCGCGTAAGCACAATGTCGAGAATCTCGCCGCCAACGTTATCAAAATAGATGTCGATGCCGCCTGGGCAGGCTTCCTTCAAGCCCTTACGCACATCCTGGTTCTTATAATCGATGCATGCATCAAAACCGAACTCGTTGATCGCGTAATCACACTTTTCTTTGCCTCCGGCAATACCAACCACCCTCAGCCCGAGGATCTTTGCCAGCTGGCCTACTGTTGCGCCGACCGCGCCCGAAGCACCGGACACCACCAGTGTTTCACCGGCTTTGGGCTGGCCGGATTCGAGCAAACCAAAATAGGCGGTCATGCCGGGCATACCGAGTACATTCAGGTATGCAGTCAAGGGCGCGAGATTTGGATCGATTTTGACCATGCCCTTGCCATCGGAAACAGCATAGTCCTGCACGTTCAACATCCCGCTAACAGTATCGCCCTCTTTGAACTTCGGATGCTTGGACACAACCACAATGCCAATGCCGCCCGCTCGCATCACCTCGCCTAGTGCTACCGGTGCAATATACGACTTGGCATCGTTCATCCAGCCACGCATGGCTGGGTCCAGCGACAAATAGCGTGTTTTGACCAGCAACTGGCCATCATCTATTTCGCTTACGGCTTCCGTATCGAATGCAAAATCATCGCGCCGCGGCTCACCGGCCGGCCGTTTGATCAAGCGAAAGAGGCGATTCTGCAGGGTGGCATTCATGGCAATTTCCTATTCGTGGGCAACAAAAAACAAAAGCCGGCATACCACTCAGGTAGGACCGGCCTTTGGCTCGACGTGCGGCTTGTGCGATGGCGACGAATCGCCCGGGCGATTACTTCAAGTGCGACGAGACGAGCTTGGTCATTTCAAACATCGAAACGACTTTCTTGCCGCCGAACACAGCCTTGAGCTTTTCGTCAGCGTTGATCATGCGACGGTTGATAGCGTCTTGCAATTTGTTCTTCTTGATGTAGTCCCATAGCTTCTTGGTGACTTCTGTACGTGGCATCGGTGCTGAACCAATCACGGCCCCAAGCACAGAACTGACGGTCATTGGCTTCATGAAAGCCGCATTCGGCTTACGCTTGACTGCAGGCTTCTTTGCTGCAGCGGGTTTCTTCGCAGCGGGCTTTTTGGCTGCCGGTTTTTTCGCAGCAGGCTTCTTTGCGGCTGGCTTCTTGGCTGCCGGCTTTTTGGCGGCTGGCTTCTTTGCTGCTGGTTTCTTAGCAGCCGGTTTCTTTGCGGCGGGTTTCTTTGCGGCCATGTAAATCCTCCAGGTTGTTTTCAAAATGACATTAACTTACGCGGGATTCACGACGACACATAGGAGTGAATCCTTACCACAGCAGCGAATATAACGCATTATTTACTGAAATGTGCAACCCGTCGTAGTAATCGTGCAAAGCATTTTTAGCAGGAGAAACGCTGCAAGTTTTCCTTGGAGAGCCTATGATTGCAGATTTTTCTTAGCCTACATGAAAACTGATTCTTTTCTCGCGGCAGTCGACGCACACGTCGCGACGGACCACGACGAAGAAAATCATCGCCAAAGAATGTGCCAGTTTGTAATGTCGCATCGACACAATTGGTGGAAACGAAGCACGCCTGAAGGACACGTGACCGGATCGGCATGGTTGCTAAATCACGCGGCTACACACGCGTTGCTGCTACATCATCGCAAGCTCAATCTCTGGGTCCAGCCCGGCGGCCACCTAGACGACGCCGATGCATCACCCGCCGCTGGTGCAATGCGCGAAGCGCGCGAAGAAACCGGCATTCCCAAGCTGGTCTTCGTCAATACAGCCGTGTTCGATGTAGACATCCACGACATCCCTGCGCACGTGGGCAAGCACGGCACAGAACCCGCACACTTGCACTACGATGTCCGTTACTTCATCATGGCGAAAGATGCGGATGTCACCATTTCCGAAGAGTCACTGGATGCAAAATGGATACCGCTGCAAGCGTTGACGCAGCCTCCCCATGACCGCAGCATCGCACGTATGGCCGAAAAATCACTCCGACTGAAACCATGAAACTCGCCGACCTCCGCATAGATTACAAACTTGCCTCTCTTGACGAAACCGATGTCGCAGCTTCGCCATTTACGCAGTTCGACAAATGGTTTAGCGAAGCCACCAAGGCAGAGCTGCCAGAACCGAACGCGATGACGCTCGCCACATGTGATGCCAGCGGTCGCCCGTCGGCTCGAGTCGTATTGATCAAGGAATACGACGAACGCGGCATGGTGTTTTTCACCAACTACCAGAGCCACAAAGGTCAAGACCTTGCCGGCAACAATCGTGCGGCGCTATTGTTTTTTTGGCCTGAGCTCGAACGCCAGATTCGCATCGAGGGCTGCGTTGAGACCGTCAGCGCGGCAGACTCGGATGCGTATTACAAGAGTCGACCGGTGCTAAGCCGCATTGGCGCTTGGGCATCGCCACAGAGTGAAGTGTTGGCCTCGCGCACGGCACTGGAAGCGCGCTTCGCCGCGTTCTCCGCAGAACATGGTGAGAATCCGCCCAGACCGGCGCACTGGGGCGGCTATCGCGTCGTGCCAAGCTTGTTTGAGTTCTGGCAGGGGCGGCGCAGCCGCCTTCATGATCGCATTTGCTATCGCTTATCGGGCGGCACCTGGAAGCTTGAGCGCCTCGCACCTTGATCGTTGGCAGTCGCTGGCATTATTGCCGGTAATAAGCCGGTAGCGCCTGCAAGTACTTCGGCAGATTCGGATTCTTCATCAGCCGAGAGAAGAATTGTGGGTCCTCATTGGTCGTCAGCGGGCTGAGCGTCGTCGCCTCGAAAGGCAATCCAAATCTGCATTTCAGCATGCGTTTTGCATCTGCTGTCGTTACCGGATCATCCGCCTTGGGTAGCTCACAGCGCTGCAAGTCCCGGGTCATCTGCTCATTGGAGACTTTCTTCGCGACATACAAAGGGTCAAACCGCAACCCTTCCTGCAGACGCATTCTGATTTCAGCAACAGTTAGCACATTCAAGCCTGTACCAGCACAGTTGGGCGCCATTGCCTTGATACGCTGACTCTTGTTTCTGCTCTTGAATGTCGATGTGATTTCGCTATCGTTCAAGGTGCCGCGCGTTGCTTGCATCAGCGTACTGTCTCCATATAACGGCTCACCGCGCACGACCACCATCTGGATATTCTCTTCAATCGCCGAAATCAGGTTGCGATATGGGTCGGCCTTGCGGTCATCGATGACGACGACATCAGCCAGAAAGCCTTCGCTAATTTGCCCCAGCCGTTTCCCCCATTCCATCGCCTCGGCAGGCTTTCTTGTCACCATTTCGACCAATTCACGGTCCGTGAATAGCCCGTTGAGCGCGTGCTTGTTGACCAAATCAGCAACCTTCAATTCCCCTAGCACCGATTTGCTGCCCGATGGCGCCCAGTCCGGCGCGAGGCTGATTGACAGACCTGCCCGTTTGGCCGCAGCGACATTTGCTGTTTTTCCATAGAGCATGAAGTTCGACAGCGGCGACCAGACCAGCTTCGCCCCCACCTTGGCCATTTCAATCAATTGCGGTTCGGTCAAGCCAACGCCGTGAATGGCGATCAACTCGGGACCCAGCAATCCGCTGTCCTTCACACTGTTGAATTCGCCCGCCATGCGCGAGGAAGCGCCTTCGGCCAGATGCACCACTAACGGCCCCCTTGCCTTTTCCGCCTGCATCTCTGCCCATGACTTCGCGCTATTACCGATATCGACGCGGCTGGTCGCCACCCGCGCTTCCACCTTTGAAAACTCGACATTTCGGACCAGACACTCCTCGCGCGCCGTGACCGTGCTCACGGAGGTGCCAAATAGTGGTGGGCTGCCCCCAGGCAACTCTTGAAATTTTCCGTATTTGCCCGGCGCCAGACCACGATTAAGCGCGCCGCCGCCCTGAATGGTCGTAGTCCCGCCTGCAAGCGCCTTGTATTCGCCGTAGCGCCCGATCTCCAATCCAAGATCAAAGTAATAGGCCCGTGTCATCAATTCCTGCGGCGCGGTAATGCGTTTGTTATATACCGTGTCGTACCAGCGCCATTCGTAGCGATCTGCGTACTTTCTGGTGATCGGCATCAGCGGATAGATGCCGTAATCGGGGTGGTTGTGGAGATCGATCATGCCGGGGTAAATCGCCCCTTTTGTTTCGATCACCACAGCGTCCTTCGCAGCCTCTGGCAGGGCCTCATCTGCCTTTGCGATTGCCATGATCTTTCCGTTGGCCAGCCAGATACGCGCGTTCGGATATACGTCTCCTGCGTCGTTCATCGACACCACTTTGCCGACGAGTACCAAACCGGATTCCGCTCTCCATTGCGCATGCGTCGTGCTACAGGTTGATCCCGCAATTAGGCCCAGCAGTGCAATCCACGTTTTCCACATCATCCGAATTTCCTTTTTTTCATAAAGTGTACGCCACACGATTTTCCAATAATATCGTGATCCATCCCAAGCCTGCCGTGTCAATCCACTTTGCTTACTCAACCACCCTTTGCGCAGCCAGACTTCTTCGGCCCAGCCGAGCCTTCGCCACAGCCACCTGATACGCCTGCGGTGAAGGCAGACTGCGCCACAGAAAAACCCGCAGCAAAGCCTGCGAAAGTAGCAGCGGCAGTGCCAACGCCAGAACATTTGACCCTGGGGCAACTGCTGCCTTCGAAGTTGCATTTGGGGACCTCGTCATGGTCGTTTCCTGGCTGGAATGGCCTCGTATATAACGGCGACTATCGTGATGCACAGCTTTCGCGTGATGGCCTTGCTGCGTACAGCAAACATCCATTGATGCGCACCGTGAGCATCGACCGCACTTTTTATGCGCCCATCGGTGAAGCCGATTACGCGCGATACGCATCACAAGTACCTGATGACTTTCGGTTTCTCATCAAAGCACCGATGGCCATCACTAGCCCATATCTGCGCAGCGACAATGGC
>JANMZU010000397.1:0-5224 GCA_031383585.1 Betaproteobacteria bacterium | reverse complement strand
CTGCACCGCAGTCGTCGGAATAGGTATTTTCATGCGACTCTCGCCCTATTTTGAAGACTTTCTCTAGGACGCGCGCTCCGCCGGTGGCCAGCAGTGGCGCACTCATAAACAACGAATTCACGCTAACTCAGAATATAATTTGCACCTCTCCAATGTCGACGACGCGCCCGTGGTCGCCGACCAATACTTCGCCTGGATCAAGTGCCTGCTCCCGTCACCGACGAACTACTGCGTCTAGAAAACGTAAGTAAAGACTACCCGGCTATCCGAACTGGCGCTGGCAGAATTCAGACCGTCCTAGAATTACTGACCGGGCGTGCTGTACATGACCACTATCGCGCTCTGGAGGACATCAGCTTTACAGTCCGCCGCGGCGAATCATGGGGAATCATCGGCGAAAATGGCGCTGGCAAGTCAACGCTCCTCAAAATCATCGCCGGGGTCGTCAAAGCGACCGACGGAAAAATCCTGAACCTAGGCCGAGTAAGTGCGCTATTAGAATTGGGTACCGGCTTTCACCCGGAATACAGCGGAAGAGACAACATTTTTCTTGCATCTGCACTAATGGGATGGTCACGAGCTGAAACACTGGCCCAGCTCGATGCCATCCTCGCCTTTGCCGATATCGGCACGCACATCGACCAACCGGTCAAAACCTACTCCTCTGGCATGGTTGTGCGGCTAGGCTTTGCGGTTGCGACTTCGCTGTCCCCCGATCTACTGGTCACAGACGAAGTTCTTGCCGTCGGCGACGAGTCGTTCCAGAAAAAATGCCTGCGCTGGATGGAGGACTTCCGGGCCGGCGGCGGCACTCTGCTGTTGTGCTCGCACAGCATGTATCACGTGCAGTCACTTTGCCAACAGTCCATGTGGATCCACGAGGGCAAAGTACGCATGCAAGGAGAGTCGTTCGCCGTAACGCAGGCCTACCTCGCCCACCACGAAGCCAAAAACCGCAAGGAAGTCGCAGCACATGCCGCGCAATTGGCAAGCAAAGCCGACAACGCACCCTATCCCATCTTCGACGCGCTTTGGACCGAGGACCACGCTGGCCTTGGCCGTACACAATTCGACATGAATGAGGAAATCTCCCTTTGCGGTACATTCCACTCACCACAGGATCAGCCCACAATCCTCATGGCGGGAGTCGTACGCATGGACGGCACGCCCGTCTTCGGTACATTCTCAAACGATGCAGCCTTTAGTGCCAATCGCCTAGCACCAAAGCTATTCGGCTTCCGCGTCGTGTTCAACAATACCGCCCTGCTACCAGGGATGTACCAATTGCGCGCGCACACACTTGACGAACACGGTTTGCGAATGTTTGATACGCGCGAAATAACCATAACCATCCGCGGCCAGACGCGAGATCATGGTCTCGTGCGACTAAGCCACCATTGGGCCGCTGGCCATCAGCCGCCGGAATAAAAATGCATCAACCCGAACTCACGCCAGAAGTGCGCAGCCTCGCGCAACAATCCTTGCAGCACCAGAATGCCGGGCGCTATGCCGAAGCTGCGCAGGGATATGCCGCAGTGCTGGCGCGCGTGCCAACGCTCTGGTCTGCCTGTTACAACCTGGGACTCGTCTACCAGAATTTGGGGCGTCCGCACGACGCGGCAGATATGTACGTGCGCGCCGTGCGACTAAATCCCCAGCTTGCGGAGGCCTACAACAATCTAGGTAACGTGCTCAAAGAATTCAAAAACGAAGCCGGCGCGGTCGATGCATATCAACGTGCACTTAGCATCAATTCAAAGCTCTCCGATGCAAGCTACAACCTCGCCATCATCCTGCAAGCCAGAGGCGAGCGCACCCGCGCAGTCGTACTATTTCAACAGGCCGTAGACGCTAATGGCCAGCACGTGCTGGCAAGGGATGGCCTCTATCGTGGCCTTCTGGGGTTGGCCCGACCGGAAGAAGCGAATGAGGCGTTTCTCAGTTGGGATAGCGCCATGCCGCCGAGCCCGGAGCTGGTTGCAGCAGGGTTGGCCCTGTGCCGTTCTATTGGCGACCGCGAACTCGAAGCACGCTACCTGTCACTTGCTCTGGACTGGCCCTTCGAAATCTACACGCCAGAACAGTTCGCGCCGGTACTCGGCATGATTCAGTATTTTGATATGAGCCGCGACCAAATTCGCGCCTGCTACAACCGCTATGATGCGGCCATCGCCGCGCGCAAACCGCTCATCATTCCGCTGCTGCCCAAGCGCGGCGCCGACCAACGATTGCGCATAGGCTATCTGTCAGCCGATTTCCGCCAACACGTGATGGGCCGCTGGATGCGAGAGGTCATCAGCCACCACGACCGCAGAACGTTCAGCATCTACCTGATTTCCAGCTGTGATCCGCGCCAATTCGATGCAATGACGGCCGAGTTCCGCACGTATGCAGACGGCTTCGCAGACATCAGCGCGCTGGATGATTTTGCGGCCGCGAGAAGTATTGCCGAGGTGGATCTGGATGTACTCGTCGACCTCGCAGGACATACGATGGATGCGCGCCCCGGCATCTACGCGCACCAACCAGCCAGAACCATCATCACCCACCTTGGCTATCACGGCTGTCTGGGAATGCGCGCTGTCGACTTCAAGCTGACCGATCAAATTGCCGACCTGGAAGATGCTGCACAATTTCAGATCGAAGCTCCCTTTGCGCTCAACACCTGCGTATTTCCGTTTGTGCGCGTGGCGCCCAGCGAAGCGGAAGCGGCTGATGACCTGCCGGAGTTAGCAGGCAAGTTTGTAATCGGCGCATTTACCAATGTGCTGAAACTCTCCGCTCGCTGCCTCGAACTATGGCGCCGTGTACTCAACGCGCTGCCTGAGGCAATTTTTTTGTTTTCGCCACTCTCCTCAACTCAACGGCCAGGCATAGAGCGCATCATGGCAAGCGCCGGTATCGATGCATCACGCCTCGCCTTCCTCGCGATCCCGCACCAAGACAATCGCTGGCGCGCCCGTTACCGGATGGTAGATGCTGTTCTCGACACATTTCCCTACGCCGGCGGTGACACCACGCTCGCCGCGCTGGACATGGGTGTTCCGGTCGTTACCCTGAGCGGACAACGCCAAAGCGAACGCATCGGCGTCAGCATCCTCACGCATCTCAATCTTGGCCAAACCATCGCAAACAGTGAAGACGAGTACGTCGCGATCACCGTGAAGCTAGCGCGCGATGCCGCATTCATGGCGCAAACGAGGGAGCGTATCGCTGCCGCCGTTGCCGCAACCGACGTGGCTGCATACACGCGCGAACTCGAGCGAGCATATTCAGCAATCGCTGCCCTCAAACCGGTGATGGGTTCCATGGCACTCACCGCGACACAATTCTTCCAGTTGCTGCGGCAG
The DNA here is from genome assembly GCA_031383585.1 of Betaproteobacteria bacterium. Lineage (GTDB taxonomy): Bacteria > Pseudomonadota > Gammaproteobacteria > Burkholderiales > Usitatibacteraceae > UKL13-2. The sequence continues at coordinate 1,874 of JANMZU010000397.1, read as the reverse complement.
GCAATGCAGCGCCACCCGCTTGCCAAGGATGAAGAATCCATGAGCGCAGTCGCCGCAGCCTATGCTGCGTTGCGTAGCGAACAGCCCGACTACCCGCCCTTGTTGCGGGCCCAGAGTCAGCTTGCGACGGCGATGGGCAACGTCGCGCTTGCAGCTGACTGCGCCAGTGCGCTGCTGCGACTATTTCCCGAAGACCTGGAAGTACGTTTGAATTCTGCTGGACTTTTGATAGAAAACGGCGTGCCAGCCGAAGCCTTGGACGTTTTAGCCCCCGTGCCGGAGGAGTATCAGCGTGACATCAGAGTACTCAAGTTACGCGCACGCGCAAACGCCAAGCTGCAAGATTGGCCAGCCGCGCTCCTGCTGACGCAGCTCGCCGTCGAGCAGGGGCCCTCGGATGCGCAGGCATTGTTCTGGCACGGCATGGCGCTGTCACACACCAATGACGCCGAGGCCGCACTCACCTTTCTTAACCGCGCGCTGATTCTGGCTCCCGACAATATCGAAGCTGCGTATAACGCCGGCGTGATCCTTTTTGAGCTTGGCAACTTGCGTGACGCTGAAACGGTCTATCGACGCGCATTGGCAGCGCCACCCCTATTGCTGACGACCCGGGTCCGAATTTCTGCGCATCTGCAATTGCTCAGACTGCTGCATATGCAAGGACGGCGCGAAGACTGGGCCGACGAAGCCAAGAAATTTGTGACGGCCCATTCAGACACGGATCTCGCGAAATTGCTTGCATCGCGACTCGAACGCGAGCGTGGGAACCTGGAGAGAGAAGCCACACTACTATTGCCGCTAGCCGAATCGGCAGCCGTTCTCAAGGACGATGTGGCTGCGCTGGAACTGATTGGCGAACTGCTCGCGACACTGAGTTATCACGATGTACCGGCGATGCTGCTCGAGCGTCTGCAGACCAGATACCGCGAAGCGGGACGATTCGTCCATCCGCCATTAACAAAGTTGCCCGTGCTCATGCCCGGGCGCACGCCACTGCATGTCGGATTGCTGGTCGATTTCGTCCAGCCGTTCATCGCCGATCTTGTCGTCACCCTTGTGCAGCAGCACAATCCTGCGCAGGTGAACCTGAGAATCTATTCCATCAGCCCGGTGGATGCCGCCATCGGCGCCGCTCTTGCTGAGCGGGGAGTCCCGCTGACAAGTTTGGCAACCTCCGATGAGCAACACGTTGCCGAATCGATCCGCGCGGACGATTTAGACGTCCTGGTCGATATTGCCGGGCACGGTCCGTACGCGAAACCGGGGCTTCTATCCTCGCGTCCCGCACCAGTTCAGCTAACGCTTCCGGGATTGACCAATCCTGTTGGCTTGGGTGAAATCGATTTTCGGCTAACCGATGTGATCGCTGATCGCAGCGCTGATCGGCAAGCAGACGCCGCTGCACCATTGTTGATGGAAGGCTGTGCCTTTCCGCTGTTACCGACGCAATCACCACCGCTTCTTGTCGACCGAGCGCAGCTCGGCATCGCTGATGGCGCACCGGTTTTCGGCATTTTGGCAGCAGCGTCCCGCTTGTCAGCACGTTGCATCAACACCTGGAAATCGCTGGCCGCTAGATTGCCCGCTGCCACTTTTTTGATATGCCCCTTGCTTGCCGCAGATCGTGAAAACATAAAGCGCCTGATGCTTGCCGGCGGCATCAAGCCCGCCAGTCTGGTAATGCTTCCCGCAACACTGCCGCGTCCCCGCGATGTTTCGTTGGCGCCGTTGATCGACGTCATGCTCGACACACTACCGGGCAGCGACTATTTCAGCACCCGTGCCGCGATACTCGATGCCATCCCGATTGTCACCATGCCTGGCCGCATGTTTGAAGAGCGCGTCGCACTTTCTATGTTGAGCCATCTGGG
>JANMZU010000385.1:0-5312 GCA_031383585.1 Betaproteobacteria bacterium | reverse complement strand
TGTCGGGGATACCATCTCTGGGCCAGTGGTCAAGCGCGGCCGCATAGGCATCCTGCAGGGCTTCCTCGGCGATATCGAAACTGCCCAGCCGCCTTATCAACCCTGCAAGGATGCGGCCACCGTCACGCCGATGAAGGGTGGCGATGGCTTGGTTCAACACTGCTTATGCTCCTGGCGGCGCCTAAGTTTCAATCTGTGGGCGGATTTCGATCGAGCCAAATGCTGCCGACGGAATTTTCGCAGCCCACTGGATCGCTTCGTCGAGATTGGCAACCTCGATCAGATAGTAGCCACCCAACTGCTCCTTGGTTTCGGCGAAGGGCCCGTCGGTGGTCATCGCTTTGCCGTTGCGGACCCGCACCGTCGTTGCCGTCGAAACGGGCGCCAGCTCCGACCCGCCACGCATTGCGCCCGAGGCGGCGAGCTCCTTTGAATACTCCCCATAGGCCTGCATGGTCACCTTGATTTCTTCTTCGGACATATTGTTCCAGGCCTTTTCGTCACCGTAAATTAGCAGCAGGTATTGCATTTCGTTCTCCTATTCAAGTTGGGATGGCAGCGGTGTTGCGCTGCTGCACATGACGAACAATGCGACGGCAAATCGACATTCAGCCGCAAAATAGTTTCAATTCAATTCAGTACAAGCGACCCGTTCCGTTGGCATTGCCTGTTTTCTGTGCGATTGTCATCATGAAAGCCTGAAAAAGTTGACATATAGCGGGCGTTTGGCAATCATGCTGGGTTGCTGCACATCCCATTTTCCACCGGACCTGTCGATGACGCAAAATTCTACCCAAGTTGCTTCTGCCACAACGCCAATCAGTTTGCCGGCCTCCTGGACGAAGCCGGCCAAGCCTGCTGCGTGGGCGCTGAGCGACGTCGAAGCACTGTTCAATCTGCCCTTTTCTGACCTGATTCATCGTGCGCAATCCTTGCATCGTGAGCATCACGATCCAAACAAGGTGCAACTGTCCACGCTGTTGTCGATCAAGACCGGGGGTTGCTCGGAGGATTGCGGCTATTGCCCGCAGGCCGCCCGCTATCACACCGGTATAGAAAACGAAGCGTTGATGGATGTTGCCGCGGTGGTGGACGCTGCAAAAATGGCCAAGGCCAATGGCGCGTCGCGCTTCTGTATGGGGGCCGCATGGCGCGGACCAAAACAGCGCGATCTCGACCCGGTGCTGGAGATGGTGCGCGAAGTCAAAGCGTTGGGATTGGAAACCTGTTGCACACTCGGAATGCTGAAAGATGGCCAGGCCGAACAATTGAAGAGTGCGGGCCTCGATTACTACAATCACAACCTCGACACCGCGCCCGAAGTGTACGGCGACATCATCACCACACGCGAATATCAGGATCGACTGGACACGCTCGAACGCGTGCGCGGTGCTGGTATGAACGTCTGTTGCGGTGGCATCGTCGGCATGGGCGAATCACGCACCGAACGTGCCGGCCTGATCGCGCAATTGGCGAATCTCGATCCGCATCCGGAATCGGTGCCAATCAATTACCTGGTGCAGGTCGAAGGCACGCCACTCCATGAGAAATTGCATGGTGAAAAAGTGCTCGACTGGACCGAGTTCGTCCGCACCATCGCCGTTGCACGTATCACCATGCCCAGCAGTTTTGTGCGCCTCTCAGCAGGTCGACAGGAAATGAACGAAGCAACACAGGCGATGTGCTTTCTAGCTGGCGCCAATTCGATTTTCTATGGCGAGAAGCTGCTCACAACGGGCAACCCCGATGTGGACCGCGATCGCAGCCTGTTCGCCAAGCTGGGAATTTCACCGCTTTAGAAAACACTAGCACTGGCGGGCTGTTTCAGGCATTTTTCGCCTGAAAGGCGCGCCGCTGCTGGTGTTTTGGTGCTGAGAGCTTTCAATGACCTGCGTTCGTGCTTAGGTATCGAAGCACATTCAAGCTAAGTATTTGATTACTCATGCGCTACAAAGCCCTTCGATGCCTCAGGGCGAACGGTAATGAGGTCATTAGAAGTCCCGCATTGAGTCCGCATTCATGTCCGTACACGACTTTTCGCTCCAACTCTCCGAACTGGCTCAGGCAGACCAGTTGCGCGCACGCCGCGTAATCGACGGCCCGCAGGATGCCGCTATGCTAGTCGATGGCAAGCGCGTCATGTCATATGCCAGCAACGATTACCTGGGCCTCGCAAATCATCCGAAAGTGGTCGCAGCGGCCATGCGCGCGCTCAAGCGGTATGGTCTGGGTGCCGCTGCCTCGCACATGGTGTCGGGGCACATGCGCGCCCATTACGAGCTGGAGGAAAGACTTGCCGACTACATCGGGCTGCCTAAGGCGCTGCTGTTTTCGTCCGGCTACATGGCAAACATGGGCATCCTCACGGCTCTCGCAGGGCGAGGCGATACGATATTTGCCGACAAGCTCAACCACGCCTGCCTTAACGACGGTGCGTTGCTGTCGCGCGCCAATTTCAAGCGCTATCCGCATTGCAATCTGATCAAGCTCGAAGCCATGCTCGCCGAGCCGAAAGGTGCAGGGCGAAAGTTGATCGTAACTGACGCCGTGTTCAGTATGGATGGCGATATCGCGCCACTTCCCGAATTGCTAAAGCTCGCCGAGACCTATGACGCCATGCTGGTCATTGACGACGCCCACGGCTTTGGCGTGCTGGGCTATCGCGGTAAAGGTTCGCTTGAACACTTCAATCTGAAAAGTGAGCGCATCGTCTATATGGCGACGCTCGGCAAGGCAGCCGGTGGCTACGGCGCGTTTGTCGCGGGGCATGAAGACATTGTCGAATGGATTCAGCAATCGGCTCGCACCTACATTTTCACCACCGCGACGCCGCCCGCCATCGCTGCAGCCATGCAGGCCAGCCTGGAAGTGATGCAGGAAGACCGCGAGCGACTCAAGCACCTGCGCATGCTGATCGATTTTTTTGGTGACTCGCTCAAATTGCAATTTGCGAAATTGCCGTATTCGCAGACGGCCATACAGCCGATCATGATCGGCGATAACGCGACTACCATGGCCTTTACCGATGCGCTGCGCGAACGACATATGTTTGTGCCCGCTATTCGGCCGCCGACTGTTCCGGTTGGCACGGCACGTCTGCGGGTCTCGATAACCGCCTCGCATACGGCCGACGACCTGTTCGACCTGATCACAGCGCTCACCGATCTGGATGTCGAGTTGATCGGCAATGCGGCGCATCACCGCAAATGAGCGTGTTTGTCGAAGTCGCCGGGAGTGGCCCCAATCTGACCCTGCTGCACGGCTGGGGGCTCAACGGTGCCGTGTGGAACGGCATTCGCGATGCACTAGCGCTACGCTACACACTGCACATTGTTGATTTGCCCGGACACGGCCTCTCCAACGGCACTGCGACGGCGACGATCACCGAAATGGCTGACGCGATAGCTGAAGCGATGCCGCCACGTTCGCACCTGCTGGGCTGGTCACTGGGCGGGTTGGTCGCGCAGGATCTGGCACGGCGTCACGCCGAGCGAATCGACAGACTCGTTCTGGTTGCGACCACCCCCAGTTTTTTGCAGCGCCATGACTGGACGTATGCGGTGCAGCCCACCGTGCTGCCGATTTTGGACGCCGGCTTTCTGCCAACTACGCAGCGACCATCAAGAGTTTTCTCGCGTTGCAAGTCTTGCGCACGCCGAACGTCCGTGATGCGGTCAATGCGCTTCAGCAGGCAATCACCTCGCGTGGCACGCCAAACATTGCAGCGCTGGCGGCAGCGCTGGATATTCTGCGGACGACCGATTTGCGTGAGCACGCCGCAACTCTGCCGCAAGCAGCTTTGGTGATGCAAGGCGACCATGACGCCCTGACGCCGGAACCGGCTGCCCGCTGGCTGGCCGAAAAAATGTCCAATGCACGTTACGCAATGATTCCCCATGCGGCCCATGCACCCTTCGTGTCCCACCGCGAGGAGTTCATGCGGGAACTTGATGGGTTCCTCAGCGCATGAGCGCCAATCAGGGCCTCTTTCCGCCGAAACCTGCCGTGCGCCGGTCGTTCGGTGATGCCGCGAAATCGTATGACGGCAACGCCTTCTTGCAGAGAGAAATTGCGGACCGCCTGTTCGAGCGGCTCGAATACATCAAGCTAACGCCGACCAGTGTGCTCGATATCGGCTGTGGCACCGGTTACGCGACGGCCAAATTGCGCGAACGCTATGCTGATGCCGATATCATCGGCCTGGATTTGGCGCCGCCGATGCTGATCACAGCCCGCGCGCAGGCAAAGACTGCAAGCTGGTTGAAACGTCTCACCGGCCGCGCACCAGCCATGTCCTGGCTTTGTGGTGACGCCGAAGCGCTGCCATTGAAGTCAGAGAGTATCGATCTGGTCCTGTCGAATCTCACCCTGCAATGGTGCGATCCAGAACAGGTCGCGAAGGAAGCTGCCCGTGTACTGAAGCCAAACGGCCTGTTCATGTTCACGACACTTGGCCCCGACACGCTGAAGGAGCTGCGTGCCGCCTTTCGCGCTGTGGACGATAAGCCGCACGTCAACAAGTTTGTCGACATGCACGATATCGGCGACATCCTCGTCCATTCCGGCTTCGCCGATCCGGTGATGGACCAGGAAATAATCACGTTGACCTATGCAGAGCTAAAGCCATTGCTGCAGGAACTCAAAGGCATCGGTGCGCATAACGTGCAGGACGGCCGCAGCACCGGGCTGATGGGGCGCACTCGCTGGCGGCGCATGGTGATGGCCTACGAAGCGTTTCGCAAAAACGAACGCCTGCCTGCGACGTATGAAGTGGTTTATGGACACGCGTGGAAACCCGAGTTTATGAAACGCAAAACCAGCGACGGGCAGCAGACGATCGATATCAATGAGTTCAAACGCATGATCGGAAAATCTTGAGGAACTACTTCATCACAGGCACAGACACTGACGTCGGCAAGACCTTTGTGACCTGCGCTTTGCTACAGGCTTTTGCGATGCGCGGACTGGTTGCCGCCCCGATGAAGCCCGTTGCAGCAGGGACGATCAATATCAACGGCTTACAAATGAACACGGATGTGGTGGCGTTGCATGAAGTCTCGGCGACCAAAGCTTCGCTGGCCGACATCAACCCTTACTGTTTCAGTGAGCCCATCGCACCTCATCTGGCGGCGACACATGAAAGTGTCGAAATAGATTTGGGGGTCATACGTGCCGCATTTGATCGGCTCAGTGCGGAAGCCAACACGGTGCTTGTCGAGGGTGCAGGTGGATTTCTGGTGCCGCTATCCGCAACTCAGTCGATGGCAGAAATGCCAGGTGCGCTTTCCCTTGACGTGATACTGGTCGTCGGC
>JANMZU010000328.1:0-3020 GCA_031383585.1 Betaproteobacteria bacterium | reverse complement strand
GGGCAGCAGGATGACGGCGAGGACGGCGAGAAAGTAAAGGGTGAGGTCGGGCGTCATCGGAGTCTTTCGAAATGAGGTTCACTACACATGGTGCACGCAGTGTAATTTCGATATAGGACAGGACAAGACCTATATCGACGTATCATTGGACTTATGGAAAAACCCCTGCACCGCGTCCTCACGGCGCTCGAATTGCTACAGGCGCATGCGAGCCTTAGCGGTGCGGAGCTGGCGGAACGCATCGGCGTGGACCGGCGCACGGTGCGGCGTTACATCGTCGAGCTGGAAAAGCTCGGCGTGCCGATCCACACCACACGCGGACGAGACGGTCACTACGCACTGATGCCCGGATACAAGCTGCCGCCGCTAATGTTCACCAACGATGAAACGTTGGCGCTCAGCGTTGGCTTGCGGGTGGCGCGTGAGTTGGGGCTGAGTGACATGACGCCGGCGGTGGCCAGCGCGCAGGCCAAGCTTGACCGGGTAATGCCGAAATCCCTGACCCGCAAAATCGGCGATCTCAATGATGTCGTCACTCTTGATTTATCGCAGCCACACACCGTCAGCGGTAGTGAATACTTCGCAGAGATCACCAAATGCGCCAGCGCTGCACAGCGGCTATTGATGACCTATCGTGCCGCTGATGGCAGCAACAGCGAACGCGAGGTCGATGCCTACGGCGTCGGCTATCTCTATGGTGCGTGGTACGTCGTTGGCTATTGTCATTTGCGGCAGGGACTGCGCTCGTTCCGACTGGATCGCGTACGGGCAATCACCGCATTGCCGAAGTCCTACGCCATACCCAAGTCATTCGACGTGCTGAAGTACCTGCGGGAATCGATTGCGGCGGTGGAACGCGTGCATGCCATCGTCATTCGATTTACGGGTGAGATGCCAGTCGTGCGGCGCATGATTCCAGCCAGCCTTGGCAAACTGACCCAGGAAGAGAGTGCAATTCGTCTTGATGCACAGGCGGATAGTCTCGACTGGTTCGCACGTGAATTATCGCGGCTGGAACTGGCGTTTGAAATCGTCAGGCCACGCGCGCTGAAGGTAGCGCTAGTGGCGCATTTGCAAGGTTTGCTCGATGCGCAGAGGAGGCAAGCTGCTTGATGGTTGCAGCGCGATCATGGCGCGATCACCGGAGCAGCACGAGAAATTGATCAGCTGGAAATGAGGTTTCCAGGTTGACAGGCACCTTCCAGTTTCAACTCATTTCCACGGCGTGACCGGCGGAATGGCGCAAGGTCCGGGTTCCTCGACGGTCTTGAAGTCGGCGGGTGCAGCAATCTCCAGATACTCCATGTCTTCGGAGTAGTCGAACAGGTAATGGACAATGCCCGGTCGCTGATGCACACAATCGCCAGCCGCTACCAGCGTTTCTTCAGTACCGTACATGAAACGCGCCCAGCCTTTGAGCATGTACACAATATGGAAATCCGCCACGTGATGGTGCCAGCCGGTGCCATCTTTTGGTGCGTTTTTCGCCTTCACCAGTTGTGCAATGACCTTGCCGCCCGTCGCTTGAGCGATGCCAAGATCACGATAGAGAAAGAAATCGCGCAATCCCTCGGCTTCAAATTGGGTATCGCCCGGTTTGATGTGGGAAAAGCTATTACCGGCTTGATCTGGCATGTTGTCCTCGCTGGTTGATGATTTGCTGTAGACGGAGCATGAATTGTTCCATCGAAGCGCGCAACTTTTCCGGAACGAGGAAGCATGGGCCTCGTAGGGCCAAATGGCCTCAAACGCCGCGTCTATACTGGACTTAGCGGTTTCACCATCAATTGATTGTCGATTGCCAACACGCCCGGAACGCGGCCTACGACATCTTTGACGCGATCAAAGTTGGCTGCGGAGGTGACCTGACCGGTCAGGCGCACGCTGCCGTTGACCACGTCAACCAGAATCGTCTGGGTCTTCAACTCGGAATCAAGCTCAAGTGCGGCTTTCACCCGCATGTTGATTTCCTGGTCGATCGCAGCCTGGCGACCGGCGGTTACTTGTGCGATCACGATATTAGCGCTTGTCTCCTGCGCGAAAACGTGAATCGTCGGCAGGGCAAATACCAAGGCGAGCATGGGTGTTAAAAGGACGCGCTTATCCATAGGTGACTCCAATCGAAACAGATGCCAAATTGGCATCCACACACCATAATCGGGTCAGTTCAGGGAGGGAAGTGGCGGTCCGCTGAACCGCGCGTGGGACTTGACCGACAGGCCGGGACGCGCGGTGCTAGGCGCAGTCGCATGTTCCGGCTCGAATGCGGATCGAACCCAGCATTTTTCCGGCGATCGTTGCGTTATTCTTAACCTTATCTTTCGCAACGATGTCCACGTCGGCACCGGCAGCATTCCGCGTGCACGACCTGCTCGTGTCTGCTGCTATTTCAATTGTTCGCGATTGCGTTCCCTTGGTGCGTTGCCGGGGCTTGGCGCCTGCTGTTGTTCCCGTTGTTCGAGTTGTTCTCGCTGTTGCGGCGTGGGCTGCACCGGGAGTTGCCCAGTTTGTGGCACGCGGGGCTGCATTTGCACGGGCGGTTGAACCTGCTGGCTTGGCTGCGGCGTCCCCAGAGGGCGCTGCGGTATCGTCACCGGAGGCCTGGGCGAACTCGCCGGGCCGCGTGCGCCGGCGTTGCGCGCATCGTCGCCACGGCTGACGTCTTCGACAGGGTTCGGTGGCAGGTCGCCATAGGTGCGGGGGTAATTGCCTCGATTGGCCGGCGGCGGCACCGCCCCCGGTGCGGTCGGCCGATGGGGCGCACCCGTGCCAGGCGGAAACTGTGGCGGTGGAATGCTGATGGTGTCCTGGTTTTGTGGCGGACGCTGCTGGCGGCGGTCGCCCTGATCGCCACGATTGCCGCCATTGCCGACGATCGGCGGAACTGGGCTATTGGGATACCGGCCTCGATAGTCGCCGCGGGAGTCCGGCGTGCCCGGTGTACGATTGTATTGCTGTCGCAACACTGGATTGCGGTATGGCACGCCGCGACGATGGTCGGGATCGTGCTGCCAGCCATT
>JANMZU010000323.1:0-9200 GCA_031383585.1 Betaproteobacteria bacterium | reverse complement strand
ACCCATGGTTCGCTCAACATCGCTGACGATATTGCTGCCCAGCGCGCCTGATTTCCACGTCATCTGAGCGATTGTTCGAGCGCAGTCCGAACGCCTCCCCCAGCCCTGTCACAAGTCCTGTCCGGTTTTACCCTTCAAGTCGCCGCAAACAGATCCATCCGCACCGCCGGCGCGCGCGGTGGCGGTTGCGCGGCCAGCTCCAGATGCGTAAGGATGCGGGCGATGGCGGCTGGTTTTTCGATGGCCGCGATAAGCTTCAGTTGGCCACCACAGTGCGGGCATTGCTCGATATCGATATCGAATCCGCGCTTCCCGACCGCTGATGTTCATCTGTAAGACCGCTCAGCCCCTTTTGAATGACCGGTCTAGAGACGGGGCTAGGTCAACAATGGGTCGGAAGCAGCCAGTCGAGTTAAACGTACAGCGCCCGCCCAAGCAATTGCATAAACCCAGCATTGGCCCGGTTTTTCAATGCTTTTCGGCCGAAACAGCCCGCCAATTGGCGGTCTTCGCCAATAAGCGTCATTTCAAACCCCGCCGTATGGGGTGAGAAATCTGCTTCTCCCAGCGTATAAGCAGATTTCTCTCTACGTTCGAAATGACAGCGTGGGAATGTTTGCCGTGACTTCTGTTGCGTTCGAACAGCACAGTCGCGGCAATGTGCAGCGATCACTACGCCGCGTAGAAATGCCCGTGAAAGCAGCTCGGCACCCAATACGGCAAACGAACCAACGCCATTGGCCCCGCCGCAAGATTATTGCCATCGAAGACGGTGCCAAAGGTCTGCTGCCGCTTGATGTCAAAACCGACGCCGATCAGATAGCCATCACCTTCCCGGTTGCTACCGGGCTTTGGCACAAACACATGCTCTTCGACTGTCGCGGCGTCGCCAAACGAGTAGCGATCCGTCTTGCCGCTGTCAACATCCAATCGCATGACGCCATTCAGTCCACCTGACTGCTGGCTGCTGGCATACGGGTAGTAGATACTGCGATTGCGCCGGGCGACCATGCGCGGATCGATCCGCGGAAACTCAACGTCGTCGCTGAGGCCGGTCAGATCGACCCTGCCCTTGTTCAAGTCGATACGCAGAAACGCCGGGTGAGCAGCATCGGACGCGGCACGCTCGCCGCGCATCAGCTTTGGCATCCACTCATTCATGATCGACAGATTCTTGCTTTTCACGTAGTCGACGCGAATGATGTTGTTCTCCTCCCAGGCATTGCCAAAATGAAACACCATGTGAGCAGGCATCTCGATGATGCGGCGCTTGGTGAAATCCGCCTTGTCGATGACCAGCACTCTGGTAGGTGCGTTCGCGTCCCAAGTCATTGCCTCACCGAGGCTTTTGCCATCGCGCACAGACTTGTAGTCGATGCCGATCGGCGGCAGGACAAAGATGATGTGCTGTTGCGACACCGCAAAATCGTGGACCATTCCTGTTGCAGGCGCGTCAAACACCGCGTGGCGCAGCAGCTCGCCCTTGGCGCTGATGTGGTAGATCACCATCTTGCCCATCATCGTGCCGAAATTCCAGAAAGTGCCATCGGCTTCGATTTTCGGATGCGCCGAGAACGGCATCGATTTCAGCTCAGGCGCCCACGTCACCAGACCACGTGTTTCGAGTGTATCCGGGTCCAGAGCGGTTGCTGAGCCGCCCTCCCACATCGCCAATAGCCTGTCGCCCAGCCGGACCACATTCGTATTGGCGGTGTTCATATCGTCGCTGGAGCGAATCGGCATCTTCGCTTTGATGCCGCTGCCAAAGGCGGGCACCAGGAATTCGTTGGCCTGCTGCTCGGCGATAAATTTTTTGGTCTGTACGAAGCGCGCCTGATGTGAAACGCCCTTGTCGCTGAATCGCCAGGCATTCACCAAGCCATCGCCATCAAACCAGTGGGAGTAACGCTGGCCGCCACGCTCGAACAGCCCGGGACCATTGCGAAAGAAGCTGCCGCGCAGATCAGCCGGAATTCGGCCCTCGACCATGGCACGCTCGCACGAGATATCCTGGCCGTTAAAGCCGCGCATGGTCGTGAGGCTGGGATGAAAATCGAGTTGAGTCGACGCAACACCTTGTGCACTGGTCGCTGTGGCGTTCAGCACCGCCATTGGCAGGGCAGCACCGGTCAACGCTGTGCCCGTCGTTTTTAAGAATGAACGTCGATTCATATTCGTCCCCTATTTGATCGTGATGACGTGCTTCTTGTCGTCCTTGCCGAGCACGAATTTGGCCTTGTCGAACGACGGCGGCCCAAAGCTTCCGCTGGCATCGTTTGAGAACGCGTAGGGTTCGATCGGCATACCGACTGCGTTGCTGTCGAGCTTGTTATTGCTGTTTTCATCGATAAACAGCGAGATAGCGTATTCGCCTTCGGCAAGATCGTTAAAAGTGACTGCTACACCGGCTTTTACCGCCGCTGTCTTGCGACTATCCGTGGCTTTGCCCATCCATTTGTCACTGGCTTTATAGAGCGCAACCATGACGGCACCCTTATCGCCAACTTCCCCGCTGACTTCTACGGTGAGGTTGGCCGCAAAAGCGGGCGACGCGCCGATGGCAGAAAGGCCGAATGCGAGGACGGCGGCGTTGGTGATTTTGGCGTAACGAGGGGGGGTCATATTGGCTCCTGGTGGCTGGTTGGTGATGCGATGTCCGCACTTTGGTCGCGAATGGTGGTCGCCGGTGCGGGTTTGCGACGAAATGCAGATGCGTTGCGCCAACGGCAATCGATTGGCGTGAGCCGCGAGACTCGACTGGGCTGACCACGCAATAGCAGCCGTGGAATTTCCTTCAGCCGATCCTGCCATGCACGATTTCACGCCGCACCTTCTGCATTTCGTCGAAATTTGGTTTGGCCGCCTGCCATTCGCCCATAAATTGGCGTTACCACGATGCTGGTGCATTGCACCCGCATATCGCCGGAACACTCAAACCAAAGGGGAAACACATGAAGCCATCAAATAGCCAGCGTCCCAAACAAATGCACTTGCGCCGTCTTGTCGGCCGTTCCTTCACAGCGGCGTTTATCGGGGCAATGGCCCTGGGGGCCGGCTCCGCGCAAGCCGATATTGGCGATTTCCTGTCGCGCGTTCTCTCGTGGGGGTCATCGACCCGAATCACCCTGGATGCACCAGACCATCAGATGCGCATGCGGATCAACGGGAACATCGCCTTCACCCCCGCGGAAGACGATGTGCAGAGCCTGACAGGCAAAGCTTCCTTTGAAGAAAAGCGCAACGGCCGTACGCAGCGAATCGTGTTCGAGGCAGACGCCGCCGGTATCCAGCGTACCTATAGCCTTGACGGCCACACCAAACCTCTGGACGCCGAGGGTCGGCGTTGGCTGGCTGAAGCGATCCCGGCGCTACTGCGGGAAACGGGCCTGAACAGCAAGGAGCGTGTCAATCGCCTGCATGCGCAGGGAGGACCAGCGAAAGTACTGGCCGAAATCGAACGCATTCAAGCCGATCATGCACGCGGCAAGTACATCAAGGCCTTCGCTGCCATAGGGCCGCTGGCCGAGACGCCATTGCAGCAATTGCTGGATGCAACTTCGCCCCTAGAGTCCAATTTCGAAAAGCGCAGTGCACTAATGGCTATTATGGCCAACCAAACGTTGAGCGCTTCACATCAGGTCGCCGTCTTGAATGCGGTGGCGAAGATGGATTCATCGTTCGAGCAACACGGCGTAATGGTTGCGCTTGCACCCAGGCTCGCCACCACTGACGAGGTCGCACAGGCATGGTACGTGGCACTCAGTAACATCGATTCCGATTTCGAGAAGCGCGGGGTGATCGAGGCGCTCTCCAGACGGGAATCGCTCACGCCAGCGCAAATTCTGGTTTCGCTGCGATCAACGCTGAAACTGGATTCTGATTTCGAGCACGCGAACGCGCTCAAATCGATAGTGAAGCACTTGGCCAATGGGACGTTCCCACAGATTGAGGCGTATTTGTATTCCGCTCGTAAAATCGATTCAGACTTTGAGCGCCGCAATGCGCTGCTCGCATTGGTTGAGCGCGCCAAACTGGACAAGAGTGGCTATGCGGCTGTGCTCCAGGCGGTAGGCGGTATGGATTCCGATTTTGAAGTCCGCAATGTGCTCACGGCTGTTGCGAAAAAAATGCCGGCCGATAGCGATCTTGTCTCGCGATATCGTCGCGTGGCCCGCACGCTGGGTGACCACGAGCGCGGTCAGGCCGAAAAGGCGCTGGATCACTTGATGCTGTAACCGCTGGTGGCTGCGGGAGGGGCAAAAGCACTATATTTGCGGGACTTTCGATTGTTATCACGCATTCGCCTTTGGAGTCCCCCAAATGATCTACCGCATTGCTCTTCTGTTTGCATTCGCCTTTGCCTGCTCGCTCGCTACTCTTGTCAATGCCGACCCTTTAACGACCATCGCCGAGCGCTCAAAATTCCAAACTACTGGCCGCGACGATGAAGTAATCAGGCTGTGCGCGGCATACCAGACGGCCTACCCCAAATCGGTTCGCTGCAGAACATTCGGCCGCACCCCTGAGGGACGCCCGATGATGGCGTTGATCGCGACGCATACGGGCGCGTTTACCGGGAACGATGCAAAAAAACGCGGCATCCCGGTAGTACTGGTTCAAGGTGGCATTCATGCGGGTGAAATCGACGGCAAGGATGCCGGATTTTGGGCGTTGCGTGAAGCGCTGGACGACCGCGCTGCCAAGGGTGCACTCGACAAACAGGTTGTGATATTTGTGCCGGTGTTCAATATCGACGGGCACGAACGCTTCGGCAAGTGGAATCGACCCAATCAGCGCGGCCCGGAAGAAATGGGCTGGCGCACGACTGCGCAGAACTTCAATCTGAATCGCGACTACGCCAAGGCCGATTCACTCGAAATGCAGGCAATGCTGCGGCTGATCAACGACTGGGATCCGATTGCCACCATTGACCTACACGTTACCGACGGTGCCAAATTTGAACACGATATCGCCATCATGGTTGAGCCGGTTTATGGCGGTGACATTGCGCTGGCCAAAGCTGGCAAGTCATTTCGGGAGGCGGTGGTGGCTGATCTGGCAAAAGCCGGCTCACTGCCGTTGAATTTCTACCCCTCATTCACGATAGCCGACGAGCCAACTTCTGGGTTCGTCGACGGCGTTTCACCGCCGCGCTTTTCGACCGGCTATTTCCTCACCCGCAATCGCTTCGGCATGCTGGTGGAAACTCACTCATGGAAGGATTATCCGACGCGGGTGCGGATAACGCGCAATACGGTCATTTCGGTGCTCAGCCAAACTGCCGTGCATGGACGCGAATGGCTGAGAATTGCAAAAGAAGCCGATGTGCGGGCTAGCAAGGTCGCGGGACAATCCGTGGCGCTTACTTGGAAGGCAAGTGAAAAGAGCCGCAACATCGATTTTCGCGGCTATGAGTACACGCGCACGATGTCAGAGGTTTCAGGGGCGCTGATGACCCGCTACGACGACACAAAACCGCAGATCTGGAAACTCACCCTGCGCGACGATATACATCCCGCCCTTGCGGTGGTCGCGCCACGCGGTGGCTATCTGGTTCCAGCCGCCTATGCCGTCGCGATTGCTGCAAAGCTTTCTCAGCATGGCATTACTTTTCGCAAACTTACCAAGCCTGTGGGCAAGGCTGCAGTTGAGACATTCCGCGCAGAAAAAACAACCTTCAGCGCCCAATCCATCGAAGGACACCAGATGCTGAGCGTGACCGGCGAATGGAAAGCTGAAACCCGCCAGATCGAGGTCGGCTGCCTGTTCGTACCGATCGCACAGCCAAAATCGCTGCTGGTGATGTCGTTATTCGAGCCACAGGCGCCAGATGCATTTCTCGCCTGGGGCCTTTTCAACAACGCGTTTGAGCGCAAGGAATATATGGAGGACTATGTCGCCGAGGATGTCGCGCGCGAGCAATTGGCCGCCGACCCCGCGCTTGCCGCCGAATTTAATATGCGACTCGCAGCCGATGTTGAATTCAGCAAGAGCGCCTCTTCAAGATTGACGTTTTTTGCCCGGCGCCATGCATCCTGGGATGATCGCTACAATCTTTATCCGGTAATGCGTACGGATGTCCTGCTGGACTAACGCTGGCACTCATTACACCTTGTTACGTATTGCGCTTTGTGCTTTCAAATAAGAAAATG
The DNA here is from genome assembly GCA_031383585.1 of Betaproteobacteria bacterium. Taxonomy (GTDB): domain Bacteria; phylum Pseudomonadota; class Gammaproteobacteria; order Burkholderiales; family Usitatibacteraceae; genus UKL13-2. The sequence continues at coordinate 3,048 of JANMZU010000323.1, read as the reverse complement.
CCTAATCGTGACAATACGCACTCCGGGCAAAGAGAAATGACAAGAATTCACCGCATATTCCGCATTGCAACGCGTTTGTTTTCAGGGTTGGCGGTCGCACTTTCTTTATTGACGGCGAACACTGCGCAAGCACAAAACTATTCCGATATTTGGTGGAATCCAAGCGAATCAGGCTGGGGCCTGACGATTGCCGACCATGGCCCTGTAGCCTTCGTCGTCTGGTACACCTATGACGTTGACAACCAGCCAGTCTGGTTTTCGCTCACTGGCACGTTTACCAATAACCGCAAGAACTTCAGCGGCGACCTGATTCGCACCACTGGCCCTGCTTATAACCAGCCGTTCCGGGCCGATCAGGTGACGGCGACCAAAGTCGGCACAGCGAGTTTTGATTTTGCGCCGGCTGGTCAGCCCGCTGGCAAGGCCACCTTCACGTACAACATCGGTACGGTGAGTCTGACCAAAGTGATCGAGCGTCAACCGTTTGGCAATGCGCCACCGAACTGGGGCTATGACTACAGCGACCTGTGGTGGAATTCGGCCGAATCCGGCTGGGGGCTGACCCTTGCGCAGCATGGCAACAACGTGTTCGGTGTCTGGTTTACCTATGGCCTAGATGGTAAGGCGCTGTGGTTACCAATTCCGGGCGTCACATTTACGGCAGCCAATGCTTTCAATGGAAGTCTGTATACCGTTACCGGCCCCTACTATGGGAATCCGAAGTTCGATCCTGCGCAGGTGGTGGTCACGCCGGCTGGAAGTGCGACTATTTCCATCAATGGCACTACTGGAATCTTTACGTCCACGCTGAAGGGTTTTACGCAAACCAAATCCATTGCGCCGCAGCCGTTTGGCAACGCTGCCAAGGCGTTTGGAATCGCGGTACAAAACGGAACAAGTGCGAAATCGCAAACAGTCGATGCGGGGCTGGACGTGTTCGCCGCTGCTGACCCGGCAGGACAAGTATTCGACCAATGGGTCGGGGATGTCGCGACCTTGCAGCAGCCACGTGAGCGTCGGTCAGGCGTGCTTTCGCTGCTGGCACCGGCACAAGTAACGGCCACGTACAAAGTATCAACACCGTGGTCGCCGCAGGGCACTGTGCTTAATGGCGCAGGGGCTGGTGCTGTCAATGCCTATTGGTTCTTTCCCAAAGCGAATCCAGTTGGCGTGATTTTTCGTTTTCACGGCACCGGCGGTAGCGGGGAACTGCAGTTTTCCAAGACAGAAGAATTGAAGTTTGCCCGGGATGCCGTCGCCGATGGCTTCGCTGTGGTCTCGCTCGACAGCCAGGATCGCGTAAACAAGATTTGGGACTCCGCCACAAACACGGCCAATCCGGCTGTCAATCCCGATGTGCGCAATATCCAGCAATTGATCGCGTCATTCACTGCGCAAGGGTTGATGTCATCGAGCACACCGGTCTTTGCCTCAGGCATGTCCGATGGCGCTGCGGCCGCGTTTCGATTTTCGTTCCTGCTCAATTGGAAAGCGAGCCACCAGGCTTGTGTGCCCGGTAACGCGCAGATCGCACAGACAACCCGTGTTCCCGGCATCTGGACAATGGCGCAAAACGATACAGTTGCCGATCCGCAGCGAAATGCCAATGCGTTGACAAATTACAACGCACTTATCGCTCGCGACTTAACGGCCGATTATGTCGTGGTTGCGCCGAGCGCCGTCTATCCGACGCGCTTTTCCCAAATCGCCGGCATCTCCGACGCGGCTTCCACCGGGATTTATGCTGCGTTCAAGGGTGGCGGCATCCTGGACGCCAATGATTATTTGCTCAACGACCCATCAACGGCTGCTGCGTCGAGCGTGATCACCTCATTGATCCCGGCAGGATCGAGTACGTTCAGAGAGGAAATTCAGAACCAACTGAATGTGGCCTATTCAGCGCACCAGTTTTCCGCCGCAAGCAACCGAAGAGTTCTGGAGTTCTTCAAAGCACAACTACCGAAGAACGCTGCCGTCGAAGCATCGCTTGGCGCCACGATGCAACGACCGGTGTTCCAGTGCGGGACTGGTACGGATACTGCGTCTGCGGACACGGCGCCCGGATCTGTGACCGTCTTTGAAAGCGGCCCGGTAAGGCCGATAACTTTATCCGCAGACGGACAGCGGCTGTATGTTACAAACGCACCCGCCAATTGCCTGGAAATTTATGCAGTCGAGGGCGATCTTTTAAGGCTGGCAAGCACCGTTGCCGTTGGCCTTGAACCGGTGGCCGTGAGCGAGCGAAATACCAACGAAGTTTGGGTGGTCAATCACCTCTCCGACTCTGTTAGCGTAGTCCGTCTCGACGGCACGCCGCGCGTATTGCGTACCTTGCTGGTCGGTGACGAACCGCGCGATGTTGTGTTTGCCGGCCCCAGTCGTGATCGCGCCTTCATCACTGCGGCCGCCCGCGGACAAAATCGTCCGGGCTTTGCCAATACCAGTCTGACGACGCCTGCGCAGGGACGCGCCGACGTATGGGTATTCGATGCCAGTGCGCTGGACGAATCGCTGAACGGCAAGCCACTGACGATCCTGACACTTTTCGCCGACACACCGCGCGCGTTGGCCGTAAGCGCTGATGGCAGCAAGGTCTACGCTGCGCCGCTCATGTCGGGCAACCGCACCACCACCCTGCATCGCGATGCAATCGGCACTACCAAGCCCCTGCCCAATCGCAGCGCCGACAATGTGCTGGCGCCGGGAACAGGCCTGATTGTTCGCTTCGACGGCAACGCTTGGCGCGACGAAACCGGCGCGGATTGGACGGCGAAAGTCAAATTTACTCTGCCCGACTACGATCTCTTTGCGATTGACGCCAACGCCGCCATCCCCAGCATCAGCACCCAGGTCAGCGGGGTGGGAACAACGCTGTTCAATCTGGCTGTGCACCCCGTCAGTGGCGACGTCTATGCCAGCAATACGCAGGCGTTGAATCACATTCGGTTCGAGGGTCCGGGTAAGGCGGCGTCTACGGTACGTGGCCGTATCGCCGAGAGCCGCATCAGCGTGGTTAACGTTGCCGCAAATCGCGTTGACCCGGTGCAT
>JANMZU010000306.1:0-3930 GCA_031383585.1 Betaproteobacteria bacterium | reverse complement strand
GCACGCGCCAGGCGCTGCTTCTCGGCGGCTTCGAGTGCTTCTGCGACTGCTCGGGCATCGGCCGCGATGCGAGCTTCATGCTGCACGCGATCAAACTCACGCGTGCTGTTCTCGCTTTGTTTCGCCGCCGCGAGCCGGCTTGTTACGGCTGCTTCAATTTCCTTGTCCGCCTTCATCTTTGCCAGGGCGTCGTCGATTGCACGCGCTTCGGCAGCGACACGCTCAATAAGGCTGGCCTCGGCGCGTTTTTCTACTTCCACCCTTTCCTGAGCAAGCCGAGCTGTCTCGCGCTCAGCATTTGCATTGGCTAGGGCCGCATCACGCATGGCGGCATCGGCTTCCTCACGCCGGGAGACCTCTTCCACCAGTTTGCGCTCAGCATCCAATCGCTTTCGCGAAAGTGCAGCCGCGTCCTTCTCGGCGACCATCCGCGCTGAGATGCTCTGTTGCAAGTCGTGTTCAACCTTGAGGCGGGCGATGGCCTGATCAACCGCGCGTGCCTCGGCCGCTTTGCGCGCTTGGGCAACGATTACCGTGCGCTGATCCACTTCCAGTTTTTGCTGCGCGAACTGGGTCGCCTCGAGCTCGATGGCCGCCTGCTTCTCAGCCGCAAGGAACAGATCACGCTCGCGTTCTTCAGCGGCGGAGGCCTCCCAGAATGCCGCCTCGGCATCGGAGCGGGGTTTGCTTGTTTGCACCTCAGGCGTCTCTGCGGCAGCGAGTTTCTTACGGCGCTGCGCCTCGGCTTCCTTCAAGGCATCAATTAGCTTGCTCATGTGCGCGCGCAGCGCCGCACCAGCGCTCTGTTGCGCAGGTCTGCGTAGGGACGGCGTCGTGAATGCGTGGTCAACATTTTTAGTAGAGCAATCATACCTCCTGTTTCAGCAATATGTAGCACGATGAGACAATGTCAACTATAGGGAAATCTGGTTAAACTTGCCGCAGCGGTAACCAATGGTCAAAAATTCCGCCACCGCAGTCACTCACTCTGAAATCCTCTTAAACGTGAATACAGAAACGACGTCAATACCAGCCGCCGTCCGCATTATCGTCACGGGCGGCACGTTCGACAAGCATTACGACGCGATCAAGGGCGAGCTCACGTTCAAGCAATCCCACTTGCCGGCAATTCTCGAGCAGGCGCGCGTGACCGTTCCTGTTGCACTAGAAATCAATCAGTTGATCGATAGCCTGCAGATGCTCGACGAACACCGGGCAAGCGTGCTGGCGGCCTGCCGTGCAGCGCCAGAAAATTGCATTGTCGTCATTCACGGTACCGATACGATGGCGCAAACGGCTACGGTCATCGGCGAAGCGGCGCTCGACAAAACCATCGTTTTTACCGGAGCCATGATTCCTTACTCGGTGCAAGGTTCAGACGCACTTTTTAATCTGGGTTTTGCGCTGGCGGCGGCACAGTCGCTTGCGGCCAACACATACGTCGCGATGAATGGTCGGGTTTTCGACTGGCGCGAAGTCCAGAAGAACAAGCTTATCGGCGTATTTGAATCACGTTAAGGGCCCGAGCTGGTTCCATCGCGCTGCGGAGCAGGCTGAGCGACATAAATTGAACCGACGTGGTAAATTCTGCGACTACTAATTGGACGGGTGAAACAAAATGGCGTTGGGAAAACTTGGGGCTTTCCTCAACAGGGATTTGAGTACGCTGGCCAAAGATGCCGGCAAGATGCTTAATTCTGACGTCGGCAGCCTTGCCAAAGGCGCCGGCCAGTTACTGCAGTCGGACCTGGGCGAACTGCTGCGCGACGCTCCGCAGAAGCCGGCAAAGGAGGCGGCGGCCATTGCTGCTCCTTCCTCTCCTGCGCACGCTACCGCACCCTCTGCTGCACCCGCTACTGCTGCAAAGCCATTTGATCCGGACGCGACACAAAAAATAATTCGCACACCACTCAGCGAGCCACCGGCAGCAGTTCCTGCGCCCTTTGATCCTGATGCGACGCAGAGAATGAACGCCGTTACGGTTGTCGAGCGACCACGCCCTGCCGCCGAGCCTGCCACGAGCGCACCCGTCGCACCGATGGCACCAACCAAGTTCAATCAGGATTTGTTGTTCCGCATGCAGCTTAAGGGCCCGGTCGGCACCGAGATCAAAGTATTGCTGCCCTACACAGTTGCCGACTTTGAACGGCCGCGCGCCACGCCTTCCGGCGAACTGACCAACGATCCGGTAACTGCTGTTTATTCGTGCAAAGGCGAATCAGTGACCGTGCAACTGGCCCTTTGCTGGGACGAGGACGAGGCGAAGGAACTTGTCGAGGACGCCATCAAGAAAATCGGCCAGGCTGCACGCACCACATCTGACCGCAATTGGGTCATCGGGCCAACGCCGCAGGGAGTAGTTTATGCCTGGGTACGCGGCTGCTATTTCTTCTGTGCGAGTTCACCCAAGGGTGCACCTGCACTAGCGCGGTTTTTGACGGATTACGAATATTAGCAACCCCATCAATGCAAATGATTGACGCCAACGTTCAGTACTGAGTCACCGGCATCTCGAATGACGCCCAACAAAAAACGTAACCCCAGCATTGGCGCGGCTTGCTGGCCGTTTGATCGCCAGCATCAGCCCCAATGCTGGGGCCTGTACTATTCCGTGGCGGAAGTTATCCGCAGCGCACTTCGTTAGTTGGATTTCGCGCCTACACTATTGCCGATCGACGTGTGCTTGTTGGTCTCGTTGTACTCGTTGTTGCCTACCGCTTTGACCACGCGCTCGGTCGTTGGCTTGGAAAGGCGCGAGCCGGTCAGCAAGTTGGGCTCATCACCGTTCGCGGCAACTGCTCGCTTTGAATCGGCATAGGTAGGATCGACACCCGCGCAACCGCCCAGGGCCAGCAAACTGGTTGTCACAGCAATTATAAGCAATTTATTCATAATACCCCTCTCATGGCATAAGCAGCGATTGTAACGCCAATCATTGCCGCGACCGCGGTTAGGCGGAATTTCTTGACGCCCCTCACGTTTCCGCCTAACCTTCGGACCTTAAGCGTTTTGTGGTCCGGGGAGAGCACGATCAGCTGCGTTGGTCGTCGCCGAAGGCGCAACTCCCGTCAATCGCTCAGGTAACCGTACCTGGACCGCATAGCTTCTCTGGAGAGCGCGTTGTGATGGCCAACTGCCATGTGCACGCCACCGAAGGGGCACACAGAATCTTTGTCTGATTCTGTAATCTCTCAGGTACAAGGACAGAGGGGAGTATTGCAAAATTTCTGGCGATGATCGCCAGTTATTGTTGCAATACTCCCTTTTCATTTGTGTCTACTGGAGATTGCCGTGCCCGATGCTCTTAAACGCACCCCCTTGTTCGCAGCCCATCAAAGTGCTGGCGCCAAGCTGGTTGACTTTGGTGGCTGGGAAATGCCACTGCACTACGGCTCACAGATCGACGAGCATCACGCCGTGCGCCGCCACGCTGGCATGTTCGATGTGTCGCACATGCGTGCTGTCGAGGTACATGGTGCTGGTGCACCGGCATTTCTGCGTCACGCCGTTGCCAACAATATCGACAAACTCACTACACCGGGACGCGCACTTTACTCGTGCATGCTTAATGCCGATGGCGGCGTGATTGATGACCTGATCATTTACTTCCTGACGCCGACGCATTACCGGCTGGTGGTCAACGCTGGTACCGCCGAGAAAGACATAGCCTGGCTAGAATCGATGCGCCTCAATGGTGCATTTGAAGTCGTACTCACGCCCAGAAACGATGTCGCGATGATTGCCGTGCAAGGCCCGCAGGCGCGCCGCATTGTCGGCGAGATACTGCCCGAGGCGGCAGCGATACTCGCGTCGATGAAACCATTCAACAGCGTGACCGTGGGCGAACTTTTCGTCGCCTGCACCGGCTATACCGGAGAGGACGGTTTCGAAATTATCGTCCCCGCTGCGCAGGCCGTCATGTTCTGGGAA
>JANMZU010000301.1:0-1534 GCA_031383585.1 Betaproteobacteria bacterium | reverse complement strand
GCCTTTTTCTTCGGTGCTTCGGAGTAATCGCCACCGGCTGTAAACATCAGTATCTGCTCGACCAGACCGGTACACGAACCGCAGGAGCTGGATGCCTTGGTGTGTTTGCGCACGTCGTCGAGCGTGAACAGACCCTTGTCTTTGATCGCTTTGACGATAGTGCCTTTACACACGCCATTGCAGCCACAGACTTCTGCGGTATCGGCCATTGTTAGCGCGCGATTCTGGCCCTGATGGCCGGTGTCACCGAGATTGGATTCGCCGAACATCAGACGATCGCGCATGGCGGCAACATTGGTGCCGTCGCGCAGCAGCTTGAAAAACCAGGTGCCGTCAATCGTATCGCCGACCAGCACGGCGCCGATTAGCTTGTCGTTCTTGATGACGAGTTTCTTGTAGACGCCAGCGCCTGGATCAGCGAGGACGATGTCCTCCGTACCCTCGCCGCCGCTGAAGTCGCCGGCGGAAAACAGATCAACACCGGTGACCTTCAATTTCGTGGAGGTTAGCGAGCCGGAGTACCGGCCGATGCCGTAGTGCGCCAGATGATTGGCGCAGACCTTGGCCATTTCGAAGAGTGGCGCGACCAGGCCGTAGGCGATGCCACGATGGTTGGCGCACTCTCCTACGGCATAAATGCGCGGATCGTAGGTTTGCATCGTGTCGTTGACGACCACTCCCCCGGGTCTGGCAACTGAGCAATGCAGGCCCGCCGACTCGGCAAGTGCCGTATTTGGGCGAATTCCGACGGCCATCACGACCAGCTGAGCGGGCACGTCTTCGCCGGATTTGAGCGTCACCGATTTAACGCGCCCGCCCTTGCCATCTTCTGCATCGCCGACCAGCACTTCGGTAGTGGCTTCCAGACGGAACTGCAGCCCTTTAGCTTCCAGGGTCTTTTGCAGCATGTTGGCCGCAGTACGATCGAGCTGTCGCTCCATCAACCATGGCATCACATGTACGACCGTCACGTTCATGCCGCGCAGCTTCAGACCATTCGCAGCTTCGAGTCCGAGCAGCCCTCCTCCAATCACCACCGCATCCGTGTAGCGGCTTGCTGCGGCAATCATTGTTTCCGTATCGGAAATATCCCGATACGACAGCACACCTTCCAGATCCTTGCCCGGCAACGGCAGTATGAAAGGGTTGGAACCGGTGGCGAGCAGCAACCGGTCGTATTGCTCGCGTGTGCCGTCGTCGGCGATCACTTCTCGCGCTTTGCGATCAATCTTGACCACCTTTTTGCTGGTGTGCAGGCGGATATTATTTTCCTCGTACCAGGCGAGGCCATTGAGCACGATATCTTGCAGCGTTTGTTCGCCTGCCAGCACAGGTGAAAGCAGGATGCGGTTGTAGTTGGGGTGGGGCTCTGCACCGAATACAGTGATGTCGTAGAGGTCAGGGGTGAGCTTCAACAACTCCTCGACGGTGCGGATGCCGGCCATGCCGTTGCCGACGACTACCAGCTTCATTTTTGCCATCATGTTCACGTTTCAGTCTCCGTACTACGTGCATAAATTGCAACGAAGTGGAC
>JANMZU010000348.1:0-5812 GCA_031383585.1 Betaproteobacteria bacterium | reverse complement strand
TGGTAAGTTGGCTTCACTGGCGCGGTAGTTTGCGCGATCGCGCCAACTGCAACCGAGGCTAAGTGTGATCCAAGCAACGCGGATAGATGATTTGTTCGCATATTATTTTTCCTTCTCTATCAATTTGAGTTTGTGTGCAGAGTACTACGGGTCCTAGCGTGCGCACAATTATTGACGACGATTGTCGATCTGCGCGCAAAAGTTTCCAACCTGACTTCTTGTTCTGGATACGATCCAAACTTAACCCACATCAATTAAAGAAATCGATTATAAACAGTACTTTATTTTATATATCTCAAGTAGTCAATTACCTGCAGCAAATGGCCCTCACAGGAATACTTGAAACAAAATGCTCTTGGCGCCAGTCATCACAGAACATTGGTCTGCGTCATCATTTTCAATGCGGCGACCGCAGTCGCCGCATTGAAGCCCGTTAGCTACCGCTAGCCGCACCGCCGCCGCCAGAGCCGGTTCCACCTGCACCGGTAGAGCCGGAGCCTGCAGCTGGACCACCTGTCGTGCCTTGGTTGGCGCCTTTACCGTCGGCTGCAGCTTTGGCATCGGATGCGGCTTTGGCGTCGGATGCAGCTTTAGCGTCGGATGCAGCTTTGGCATCAGCAGCGGCTTTGGCGTCAGCAGCGGCTTTCGCATCAGCTGCGGCTTTCGCGTCTGCTGCTGCTTTCGCATCGGCCGCCGCCTTCGCATCTGCCTGAGCTTTCGCTATCGCGTTCGCAACAGCAACCGCTGCATCCACTGCATTGGTTGCCACGGATTTGAGCGCAGCTGCGAGGTTCGGATTAGCATTGACTGCAGCGGCAATTGCGGCTGCCGTGCCTGCGGTCACCTGGCCATTTGCAGTCAATGCTGCCTGTCCAGCTGGAATCGCAATGGTCTTCCCGCCGAAGCTGAAGGAAATTGCACCGTCTTTAACAGTCACAACCACATCACCACCAGCGACAGCAAACGATACGTCAGTGCCGCGAATGCCCATGGTCGCGTTACCAGCCCTGTAAGCGACACGATCAGGCGATGCTTTTCCGATCAGCCCCGTAACTGCCCGCATGCTACCCGTCACCAGCGACAAAAGCACGCTGCTCTTAGCGGGTTCTTTCTCGTTGTATTTGTATGTGGTGACTGCCATCCGCGACTTGGCGCCCATCGCGACGATCTGTCCATCCTCGAATCGCAGGACCAGGGAGGAATTGTCACCCGTTGTCACGTTGTCGCCTTCATTCACTGAATCGCCGTCCTTCAAAGTGCGCGGCGAGCCTGCAATGGGGATTGCCTGTGCTGATCCCTTTAGCCCGCTGACGACGGCAGGTGCAGCAAAAGCAAATTGGCACATCGCACTGAGCGCGACACCAATTAATGCAGCGAAGAATTTTTTCATGGCTTTTCCTTATATCAGTTCGTAGGTCGCGTAAACGACGTCCAACATGTTACCCAGTTTTTTTGCGGTTCGTCTACAAAATTGTATTGCGATAACCACACGACGTCCAACTAGCCGTATGTCAGATCTGAAAGAAATCGATCGAAAATGGCCAGATCGGCGCATATTTTTCCGCTTTTCGTCGGCAATACCGCAATGATTGGCTTGAATAGCGTGAAAACCCACAATCGACCAACTCATTTTTCGCGTCGATTTCTCGAGTTTGACAGGTACCAAACAATCGTCTTTGTGGTGAAAAAACAACGAATTGGCACTGACTTGGTTCTCTTAGCAAGGGGCGCTCCTTGCTCCACTCTGCGCTGGGACGCGGTCGTAGCGAATGCAAAAGGATCAACCTGAGCCAGCAAAAAAGTTAATTTTTCTGCTGAATTTCCGACGCGTTAAGTGGCATTGTCCCCAATCGCAAATCCAACCGCAAAATAAGTGGCGCCTCGTTCTCCGTTGCTGGCGGAAGTCCCGAAGGCGGCGTTGCAACCTCTTCCCGATTTGCCACACGTGCTGCAGGTGGTGCTCCGACGACGCTTACGGCGCCCTCCTCCGACATTTTCAGCAAATAGCCAATCAATACCCCAGCGAGGATTGCAGCCACAATGGAAATTAACCGCATCGCCCTGCTAGCTGCCATCGGCTGACCGGGCGATGGCGATGGCGTTGGCCTTGTCACCGCAAGTTCGCGACGAGCACTCACGACGGGCGTGTCCGCCAGCAAGTCCGCAAGTGCTTCTTCGGCCGCAATCCGATCACGCGTCGCCTCGCCGGCTAACGCGCCCAATTGGATACGAGCTCGCTCTGCGGCCAACGCAACCCGCTCGTTAGCTAGCCGTTGACTAGCGGCATGCGTCGCAGCCTTTTCTGCCTGTTCAAGCGTACGCGCAAGCTCAGACAGTGCATTCTCAGCTTGAATCTTTTTGGCGGCAAGCTCGGCATATTCCTCAGCGCTTTTGGCATTGAAGTCGGCGGCATTAATTGCGACGGTCGCGGCTTGCTGTCGTTTTTCGAGCGCGTCCAGCAACTGTTGCTCCAACATTGACCGCTCTAACGCGCGCCTTGTCTCGTCGCTCTCGGCCCTGGCCCTTGCCTCGGAGGCGAGATGCAATTCCTTCTCAAGCTCCAGTTTTGCAGCCATTTGCTGCGCAGGAGCTGCCTCTGCAGCATTCGTGCCGTCAGCCGCTCTCTCAGCTTCTTTCTCCAATTCGACAAGCATTGCCATCGCGCTGCCGGCTTTGGTCTCGATTTCCAGTTGTAATTTCGCCTGTCGCTCAGCCGCGCTATTTTGGTCCACCTGCTCGGCTGCCGCCTGCATCTTAGCCTCGTACTCAGCCAATACCTCCCGAGCTGTCTGCGTGGCGGCGACCGTCGCCGACAGCTCAAACTCGATCTCTGCGCGCCGCTCGGCCAACGTGGCGAGACGCTGGTCAGCCGCCAAGCGTGCGGACATGATTGCCGCAGCTTCTTTTTCCGCGGTAATTCGCGATGCCGTTGTCGCGATAAACTCAGACTCTGCCTGCTCCCGCAAAGCGACTTCGGCGGCCAGAGTTTTCTCGGCTTCGATTCGTTGCTGGGTGACGGCGCGTGCGTCTGCCTCGCGAGCGAGAAGTGCGTTGGCTATTTCGCGGGCTTTGGCCTCCGTCTGCAGCTTTGAACGGGCCAATTTTTCCGCTTCTCGCTCAAGTTCCGCAAAATCAGCGGCGGCTTCTAATGCGGCTTCTTGATCTGCCAATTTCTGTTGTGCATTTAAAGTAGTGGCCGCTGCATCAGCGAGTTCTTGTTCTTTCTGAGCGCGCGACGCCACCAATGCGGCGAGCCGCTCATTAGCCGTCACGCGCATCAGCGCAGCGATTTCGGCATCCTTTTCTTCGCTGAAGCGCAATTCAATGGCAGCAACAAGTCTGACTTCAGCAGCCTCACGTGCCACCACTTCATCAGCGAGTTTCGTCTCGGCGTCTATACGCTTTTCAGCGGCCTGCGTGGCGGCAAACTCAGCCAGCAACTTTGCTTCTATTGCTGCGCGCTCGCGTGCTTCTGTCAAATGGCTTCTGGTGGCCGCGCTGGCAACTGCAGCGTCCTGCTCGGCGCGTCCACGTGCCGCTTCGATTGCCTTTTCGTGATTTGCCAATGCAAGCGCAGCATTTGCTGATGCCGCAGTCGCACTAGCGAGCTCCGCCTCACATTGGGCTCGCGACTGCGCAATCTCGGCGAGCCGCGTGTCGGCGCTCATGCGTGCCAGCGCTGCCTCTTCAGCAGCTTGCTCGGCAGCAATACGAGTTTCGACCGCTGCCCTTGCTTCCAACTCCCGCCGTTCGCGCAGCAATGTTGCAGCCGCCGCTTGCGACTCTGCTTCCAATCGCTGGCGAGCTGTCTCGGCGGCAGCCCTTTCTGCTTGAACCAACGCCGCTGCCGCATGCTGGGCTTTGCTTTCCAGTTCGCGTGCTAAATCCGCCTGCCGGCTGGCGGCGAGGTCAATTTCCGCGCGATCTTCTGCGGCCCTGATGGCCGCCTCGTACGCCGCCAACCCAGCCTCCGCGGCTTGCGTCGCGACGATGGACGACGCAAGATCCTGGTCCCTCTGGCTACGCAAGCTCACCAGAGCTGCTAGACGCGAGTCGCCCTCAACCCGCGCCAATGCCGCCGCCGCCGCAGCCTCCTCGGCAACGATAAGCGCTTCTGCCCCACTGGTCAGCTCGGCCTCAATTTTTGCGCGTGCGGCCGTCGCTGCTGCCAACTGCTTTTCAGCCGCGATCCGGTCCTTGGCTGCAGCGAGGGCCTGAGCTGTCAGTCTCACTTTTTCTGCAGCAGCGATATTCGCCTGGACCGCGACTTCAGCTGTGCGATTGGCTTCCAGTGCAGCGCTGGTATCGCGCTCAAGGCGCGCCGAAAGCGCTATCGCTTGCTCCGCTGGCACACTTGTCTCTGCTCGCTGGCCAACAAAGTGTCTGGCAGCTTCCGAACCGGCTACAGAGCCAGCAACCCCCTCAACTAACGGCTGAATTACCTGAAGCTGGCTCACGTTCAGAGCGGCGATTCGCTGATGCAGTGCCTTGGGCGGCGTAGCAGGCAGGGAAATTTGTTGGCTATCGTCTGCATGCTGAACAATCGGAGTCGGCGCTTGATGAATTTGCGGGATCACGTCCAAACTAGTGTTGGCCGGTGCTTCTGGTGGCAACTTCCGGACATCCGGAGCAGGTGTTTTGGGCTCTGCCACGAATCTGATCGTATCGACGTATTCAACAATCGGCTGCTTAGCAATCGCCATCGAAGCGATTTTTGCAGCCTGTGAGCGCTGAGACGCAAAAGCCGGGAAATCAACCGGTCTGCCAATGACTTCATCACTTTTTCCACGCTGCCGAAAAAGCACGTGAAGTTTCCGCGCATCGATCATCGCCGCGACGCGCAGCGATCGAAAGGTCGAGTCTAGAATGCTGTCGATTGACTTCACTTTTTGTCAACCTGCCAATGTGCGGCGAGCCCATGGCCGCGCGCTGACCAAAACTTGCACCACTTTGCCGCGGAAAACACAATATGTACCTTTTGCTCCGCGCTTCCCTCTTCGAAATCTGGCTTGGCTGCTGATTCGACGTGGGCTATGCCGTGCTTGTCGGCGAAGTGCGCAGCCAGGGCCTGCATATCTTCGCCGAGCCCCTGAAGGACTGAAGCAAGACAGCTCCGGTAGATTTGCTTCAGCGTCGTTTGTCCAAGAATTTCTTCGCAATTGCTCAGTAGCTGCGCGCGAAAACTGAACCGCTCAACATTGCCGCTGCCGCCGTTTGAATAATATGGCAACCCATCGCATGGAGAAACCAACTGAAGAACATAAAACCCCTGCATCTCGCGAATGAAATCGGCTTCACTCTGGGAAGGGCTTTGCCACGCCGCATAGCGTGCGGCTATCCATTTATCGGCCACCGCATCGGTACCGACACGCGGTGCCTTAATAGTCTCGTAGGGACTCACCTGTATTTCATTCCAGCGCCGATCAAGCCTGCTCCGGTCGACCGCCTCGGTTTCGATTGCTCTTAGGCTCCGCAACAACTTGAACAACTTGAGAAATTCTGCCTCGTGGCCGGGCTGCGGCGCGCACAGCGGGTTCCATTCCAATGGTAGGTTGGCGTTCAACATGTCGGTGCGGCGGTCAGGTTGAATAGTAACTTGGCGGGGCTGAGCCAGCCAAGGCGTTTTCTAGGCCGTTGATTGAGTTCGTTGGCAATCCAGTTGAGTTTTGCTTGGGTGATGTAGCGCAGGCTCTTGCCTTTAGGGATGTACTGGCGGATCAGTTTGTTCATGTATTCAACTTGCCCCTTCTGATACGGTTTTCCCGGGTCGCAAGCATACAAACAGTCTGGCAGGAGTTCTGGTAAAGCCGAG